>NZ_CANLRP010000211.1 GCF_947493425.1 uncultured Microscilla sp.
TGCTTCGAGTGTTGGCGTGCTTTGGTCTCGCTTCACTAAGACCAAAGCAGTGGAAGTAATTTAGTCCAGAGTCCAGAATCAGTAGACCATAGTTTTTTAGCGTCGCTTCGCGCCAATTCGTAATTTAGTCCAGAGTCAGTAGTCAGTAGACCATAGCTTTTAGTATCGCTTTGCGAACATTCGTAATTAACTTTGCTTCGTGCCCATTCGTAATTGACTACTTTAGATGACGAGTGCATAGAAATAGCAGAATACACCATTTTAGCCATTGTTTGCAAGGTAGTTTTTTGCTCATAGACACAAGTTGTCCCCTGCGTTTACTATGTTTACCCCCAACAACACAAAATCATCAATTCTAAGGATAAATTATTGGTATTTAAGGCGTTGTTTTGTGCCCTAAGTAACCCAACAAAATATATAATCATTATACTTTAGCTGTTTTTAAAAAATACCACACAAACCTATGCAAGACCGGGCAATTATAGAAATAGGCAAGCTTGAGCTGGCTGCCATGCAAAAAGCCAATAAAGCACCGTATCAGTTTTTTGTGCAAAACATGTTTCCCAAAAAAGCCGACTACTCCATGGCACTCATGGTATTTGAGTTGCACCCGGTAGCTCCATCAGGGTTTAGGTGCACTTTCAAAGCAGCCGACCTCACGAAGGTGAGCGAGCAAAACTTTGAAAAATTTGCTTACCGCAAAGGCTCAGCTCGCGGAGGCGACATTACTTTTACGACCAAGTTTGGCGACTTAGACAAGAAGTTGAAGACCCTTGTCAATAACCAGTTCAAGGCTTTGATGTCGCGTTTGACTACCTCGCCCCACACAAAAGAGTTTCAGATGTTTAACGCTGTGCATCAGTTTTTGCTCAAAGAAGAAAACGCTGACAAGGTAAAAGCTGCGCTGACCAAACTATACGAAACCTTGGACAAAAAAGAGCAACAAGCCACTGGGCTAAGCATGGTGCTGGAACTGGACGGTGAAAAGTATTATTTGAGCGATTTTAAGGCTGTTCAGGAGGTGTTGTATGAAAATGGCACCCAAGAAAAATCAAAAAAATACGATGTAACCTCCGAAGGCACTCAAGAGCTATGCGCAGGGTGTTTGCAGTCCAAGCCAGTGGTACACGGCTTTGGCTCGCCTTATAAATATGCGACAGTAGACAAACCAGGGATGGTGAGTGGTTTTTTTAAGCAAAAAAACAATTGGAAAAACTACCCGATATGTACTGACTGTAGCCTGGTGTTTGAGCTGGGGCGCAACTACATAGCCCAACACCTAAGCAAGAGCTTTTATGGCAAGTTTTATTATGTCATTCCTAAGATAATACTACAAAAAGACCGCTCACAATTGCCCAAAATCATAGAAAAGCTTGAAGGCTTGTATAAAGATTTGATGAAGCAAGGCAGGCAGCACGAAAAGCGGGAGGATGCCATTTGGGAAATGGTGGCACAGGATGACGATTTTTTTAGCCTGAACCTGCTATTTTATGAAGAAAACAGCACCACCAAAGCCATTAAGATAAAGTTGTTGCTGGAGGAGATTGTTCCTTCTCAATTTCGGAAGCTGTTTGTAGACACACCCAAGCAAATCAATGACCATGTGTTGTACAAAAAAGCGTATACCTCTACCGACAAAAAGACCAAGCAAAAAAAGAAGAAAGACCTGAAGTTTTCGTTTGGCTTGCTCAAAACATTTTTCGAACACGACTTTTACCGCCTCATGCAACAGGTGTTCGAGCAACAGCCCATGGCCGAAGAAAGCTTGTATGCCAGTTTTATGCAAGCGATCAGGGCTAATTATAACAAAATGAAAACCTCGGATGGCTACGCAGAAAATACCCATCTGACGGTGCTCAAGGCACACCTTGCTTTGAGGTATTTGGCAGCAATTAAAGTCATTGATTTACCCAATAAACCTATACAAACGATGGAACACACTACACCTTCGGAAGATGTGCAAACCGCGACATCGGACGAGCAACAAAAAAAGGGGTTTGACCCCCAACGCATTGAACAATTTATGCAAGACAATCCCCAGTTTTTGAGCAATGACGCCAAGCGTGGCGTGTTTTTGCTGGGGGTACTGGTCAGGCATGTGCTCGACGTGCAATATAGCCAGCTCAACGGCAACACCCCGTTTGAAAACAAGCTCAAAGGCTACCAACTAAGCCCTACACATTTGCAAAACCTGTATACCGAGGCCATTGGCAAGCTAAGACAATACAAGGCTACTCCACCTACTTTGCTCAAGGTACTCAATCAATATTTTGTGCTTCACATCGACCAAATACTCAAGATGTCGAACAATGAAGCCTCGTTTTATTTTGTGGCAGGCACGCAAATGATCCGTGAGTTGAAATATGTAAATACTGAATCAAAAAAATAACCTTTTAAAACCTTACATCCTTATGTCAGAAGTAATACAAAACAGAAGCGAAATACTGTTTTTATATGAAATAGAAAATGCCAACCCTAACGGCAACCCTCTAGACGAAAACCGCCCCCGGTTCGACAGCGAAGATAGTACTGTCATAGTGTCTGATGTACGCCTCAAGCGTACCGTGCGCGATTATTGGTATGAGTACGAAGGCTTTAATGGCGAAAATGGCCAAGATATTTTCGTGCGCGAAACCCAATACCAAGAAGGAGATAAAAGTTATGTATCGGATGGCAAGCGCCGCGCCAAGGCTTTTGGCGAAAGCAAAGAAAAAGTGCTGGAGGCCTGTATAGATGTACGTACTTTTGGCGGAGTAATTCCACTTGCCAAGGCTTCTATCACCCTTACCGGACCTACTCAGTTTCAAATGGGGCGTTCGTTGCACAAAGTAGAGATTGCCACCGAACAAGGCACAGGGGCTTTTGCTTCGGGCGATAAAAAATCGCAGGCTACCTTCCGTACCGAATACAAGGTGCCTTATGCTTTGATTGGGTTCAATGGTATTATCAACGAAAAGGCTGCCAAATATTCACAAATGACAGCAGCTGACCGTGCTTTGTTGTTAGACGGGCTTTGGGAAGGCACCAAAAACCTGATTTCACGCTCTAAGTTTGGGCAAACGCCGGTGCTTATGTTAGTGGTTAACTATAAAGACGCTTCGCACATTGGCAACTTACGCCAACGGGTGGCTTTACAAACCGAAAAAAACGAGCTTGCCTTGCGTAGCCTCAACGACTTTAAGTTAGACCTGAGCAAGTTATGGGCTTCGCTGAAAGACTCTAGTGATAAAATTGAATCAATAGACCTCCGCTTGGACGATCGGCTACAGCTGACCCAAAATGTAAAAATTGTGCATGGAAAACTTGATTTAAATGCCCTCTAAAACGATTCTTATTTTTGACATAGAAAGTGAGTATGGGCATTTCAGGAAGTTTAACACCACTACTTCGCCCCTTACTTACTCTATTCCCCCACGCCCGGCACTGGTTGGGCTATTGGGGGCCATTTTGGGCATCGAGCGCGAGGTGTCAACGGGCAAGTTCAACCAAGGAGTTGTTCCGGTGGCCGAGCTATTTGCCAAACCTGATACCGAGCTGGCAGTACAGTTGGTAAACCCGGTAAAGAAAGTGCCCATGGCTTTTAACTTGTTGGATACCGAAAAAAGTGGGGCGAGTTTTTTCAACATCAAGCAGCGCACCCAAATAGAGTTTGAGCTATTGAAGCATCCTTGCTTTAGGGTGTTTGTGGCTTGCGCCAACGACAAGTTAATGCAACAATTGGTAGACAAAGTACAGCACAACCAGGCGCATTTTACGCCTTACCTGGGCTTGAGCCAGTTTACGGCCACTTGTAAGTTTGTGGCAGTAGCAGAGGCGCATTTGCTGGCAAGCACCGAAGCCCAAGAGGTAGTAACGGCGGTAAACCTCTCAGAAAACCGAGAGATAGCGTTTGAATACGAACAACAGATGAAGTATACCTCTGATACGTTTCCGATAGAGCTCAACGCTCAGCGAGTGGTACAAAGTTATGCCGAGGTGTTGATAGAAGCCCACGGGAAGCCTATTAGGGTAAAATCTGAACGTATTTATACAACCAAACAACATGGAAACCTCTTATTCTTATAAATTAAAATCACACCCTGACAAGTTGTTGATTGACCACCTGGGGGAGGTGACCAATTATGCAGTATATTTGCTGGAACGACACCAATTGTTTGCCCAGCGCCCCGAATGGCGCACCATTATAAAAAACCTGGTGCGCTTGATGGGCAACTACCACGACATTACCAAAGCCATTGACTATTTTCAACACTATTTGCTATCGCCCACTCATGAAGAGATAGGGCCCAAAAGTCACGCGTTGCTATCGGCATTGTTTACCCGGCAAATAGCCCGTGAGTACCTTGCCTCTACCCAATTGAGCAAGTTTGAGCAAAAGCTATTGGCAAACTTTACTTTTACGGTGGTAAAAAGACACCATGGCAGGTTGCTTGACTTTGAAACTGAACTATATGACTTGGGCAACCACGACGATAAAAGGGATGAACTCGCCCAACAAATAGGGGTGTTTGCTGAGGAAGAAACGGAGCAAATGATCCGTTTTTTTGCCCAAACATTAGGGCTGAAATACTGCCTCGATGATTTTAAGGAATATATTGGCAATGAAAACTACGCCAATGAGTTGGAAGACTTTTACGAAGATGAATTTGGCACCAGGTATGGCACCTGGCAACAACTGCCCGACGAGGTACGCATGGATTATTTTTTTGTGCACCAACTCATGTTTGGCAGTTTATTGCTTGCCGACAAAACCGATGTGATTTTAGACACCGAACGCCATAAGCAACGCCTGAACCTGGGCAATGACTTGGTGGAAGCGTTCAGAAAAAAGAAAGGGTTTGACCAGCCCTCTAGCCAGATCAACCAACTCAAAAACCAGGCTTATACCCAAGCTTTAGAGGGCTTGCGCCAACGGTTTAGCCCCACCCAACATATTTACTCTATTACCTTGCCTACGGGCTTGGGCAAAACCATTACTTCGTTTGCGGTGGCGCTAGAGCTTAAACAAATGCTGCGGCAACAACATCGCCTGGTAGTAACGATTCCCTTTACGTCTATTATTGACCAAAACTTTGAAGTATACCGCGATATTCTCAATAATGAGAGTTCGCGGGTGTTGCTCAAGCACCACCATTTGGCAGAGCCCGCATACAAAGAGATTGAAGACGACGAGAGCTACAACCCGCTAGATGTAAACAAGAGTCAGTTTTTGATAGAAACCTGGCAGTCGGAGGTAGTAGTCACTACTTTTGTGCAGTTGCTTAACTCTATTTACTCCAACCATAAGTCGTTGGTAATGAAGCTCCCCAACCTTGCCAATTCTATCATCATTTTAGACGAAATTCAAACCATCCCCTATGCCTATTGGCAATTAATTAACCGTAGTTTTAAAGCCATTGGGCGCTTGTTTAACTGTTACTTTGTGCTGATGTCGGCAACCCAACCGCTGATTTTTGCGCCCGAAGAAGAAATCATAGAGCTGGTGCCCGATTATGCCCAATACTTCAGACACTTTAACCGCACCCGCTTGATCAACTGTTGCCAAGAGCCCGTGTCTATGGATCACTTTGGGCAAACCGTTGCCCAATACCTGCAAACCTACCCCAAGCGCGATGTATTGGTGATTTTGAACACAAAAAAATTGAGCAAGCAATGCTTTGAGCAATTGCAACAGCTAACCAACGAAGCAAACAATGATTTGTATTACTTGTCTACCCTGATTACCCCCCATGAGCGCAAGCAAATCATTCAAAAAATAAAAAAACCTGCCAACAAACGTAAGGTGGTCATCTCTACCCAATTGATAGAGGCTGGAGTAGATATTTCGGTAGATACCGTGTTTAGAGCGTTGGCGCCGCTCGATGCCATTATACAAGCGGCAGGGCGTGCCAACCGCTACAACGAAAAGGCTACCCAGGGGGAGGTATATTTGTACGAAATAGAAGAAATGAGGCAGGTAAGCAGCCTTATTTATGGGCAAGAGCTACTGCAAAAAACGTGTAATGTGCTGCAGGATATTCGGCAAATAGAAGAGTGTGATTACTTGCGGCTGATTGAGGCTTATTTTAAGGAAGTACGTACCCAATCAGACGTGATCAAGCAGCCTTACCTGGAAGCCATACACATGCTGCAGTTTGAACAAGTGGGTGCGTTTTCGCTGATAGAAGAACGAACAGGCGCTTCGGTGTTTGTAATGATCAATGACAGGGCTAAAGAGGTGTGGGAAAAATACGTGAAGATTTATAATGATGAATCGCTGAAAAAATATGAGCAAAAGCGGGCTTTCGCCCAGATAAAAACGGTGTTTTATGATTATGTGATCAACATTCACCCCCAACACGCCCCCGAAGATATAGAACCAGTCTTTCATTTTTATGTGATTGATCCTATCACTCATCCGCAATACTACACCTATAACCCTGCGCAACAAGCCCAAAACACGGGCTATCAGATAGTAGATGCATCGACCAAAACAAACCCTAATCCATCGCTTACCCAAAACTACTAAACCCATGCAAACCATCAAAACCACCACCATTCGTTTTCCTGAATTGCGCCTGCACGCTTCGGCGGGGCACCAGCTCAGGGGCTACTTTGGCAACTTGTTCAAAGAGCGGTCGCCCTTGTTGCACAACCACCTGGCCGATGGGTCGGCGATTTATCAATACCCTTTGGTGCAATACAAGGTGCTGAAGGGCACCCCTACCCTATTGGGTCTGGGCGAGGGAGCCGAGCTACTTGCCGAGCTTTTTTCACATATCAAAGACCTGCATTTGGGCGAGGCGCATTATCCGGTATATAGCAAAAACATTGTGACCAACCGTGCCCCGTTGGGCGTAAACCCCACCGAACTATACGAATACCGCTTTGACACCTTATGGATGTGCCTCAATGATAAAAACTACGCAAAATATCACCAGACCCGCCCCAAAGAACGAGAAGCATTGTTGCAAAAAATATTGATTGGCAACTTGCTGAGCATGTGCAAGGGATTGGGACACACAGCTACCGCCCAAATATTGGCAAAACCCAAGGTAAAGGAAGAAGCGACTCATTTTAAAAATCAAAAAATGAAGGCCTTCAGTGGCGCCTTTACCTGCAATGTGGTATTGCCCCAAGGCATTGGCATTGGCAAAGCGGTGTCGCGGGGGTATGGGGCAGTGGTGATATAGCGGCAAGCTTTAAGCTGCAAGTGTAAGAAATAAGAGGCTAAATCAAAGAGCTACAAAATAGGTAATATGACTGAATAACAACCTCAAGCTTGAAGTGCAGTCGGTAGACTTTTAATAAAACAGCTTTTTATACCTGCCAGGTAGGCTGTTAAGAATTTTAAAAAAGTGCCCCACGTTTTTGAGGAAACTTTTATGATTTTAAAAATAAGGTAAACATTCTTTGTCTAATACAAGATACCCAAATTTTTCTTTTCCTGCAAAAATAGCCATTACTACGTTACAGGGTATATTTTAAAGAAAAATCAGTTTTGGTTTATCCAATCAAGGTAGGCAAACAATTCCTTGAAAGTTGTGATAATCTCATGGTATTTCTAAACCAAAAACGTGGGGAAGAAATTACCAGATTCTTAACAGCCTACCTGCCAGGTTTTCAAAACCTGGCAGGTATGGGTAGACTTCTCTTTATTATAGGTTTTAAAATACTTGACGCAAATATTAAATTTCAACTGCCTATACTAGTGCTTTGGGAACTAAGTAGTTTATACACTATTTCGAGTTTATTTTGGTGGCTGTCAAACCTCCAAAAAACGAGCATAGCCTAAGCTACGTGAGTTTTTTTAGGTGAAGTCAGCAGGCAAAAGAAGCCGAAATATGTGAAAGGAATTTAGTACCCAGAGCACTAGAAGATTGAGGCTATAAAAACTATAGGCTTATGACAACCGACGATTTATTTATCAACTCAAAAGGGGCTTACCTTCAGGTAACCAACCAAATGTTTTGCATACGTACCAAAGACGCAAAAACCAAGAAATATCAAGCCCACCCGCCGATTGCTCCCCACACGGTACACCGTATTTTTTTGCACCGGGGTACGGCCGTAAGCGTAGACGCCATGCACCTTGCTTTGATCAATAATATTGACATTGTGCTGATGCAACACGATGACCACCCTATAGGCAGGGTATGGCATACCAAACTGGGCAGCACCACCAAAATACGCAAAAGGCAACTGGAGGCAAGCCTGAATGCGGTGGGCACGGCTTGGGTAAAACAATGGCTAAGCGCTAAGCTGGGCAACCAGGTGGCGATGATTGAACAACTCAAAAAGCACCGGGAAAGCAAGCGGGCTTACTTGCACGAGAAAGTAGATAAAATAAAGGCGATGCAAATGTCGATAGAAGCCCTGGAAGCAGACCACACCGAGGCCATTGCCGATACCTTGCGGGGGCTGGAAGGCACAGCGGGGCGGTTGTACTTCGAGACGTTGAGTTATGTGCTTGCCAAAGCGTACCAATTTGTGGGCAGGAGCAAACGCCCGGCACACGATGCTTTCAACGCTTTTTTGAATTATGGCTATGGGGTGCTGTATAGCATGGTAGAACACGCTCTGGTGATTGCGGGCATTGACCCTTTTGTGGGCTTTATGCACCGCGATGGCTACAACCAACGCAGCATGGTATATGATTTTATTGAGCCCTATAGAGGGTATGTAGAGCAAGTAGTAATGAAGCTTTTTACGGCAAAAAAAGTAAACCAATCGCATACCGATGCCATCAAGGGTGGGGTAAGACTCAACGAAACGGGCAAACCCTTGCTTACCGAAGCTTTAGGTCAATATTTGCGGGGCGACAAGGTAAAACACGGGCGTAAGCAACAAACCCGCGAAAATATTATCAAGCTAGAGGCGGTAACTTTTGCTCAAAGCTTGTTAGCTGGATAGCATCAATGAGGCGCTGGGAACTAGGGACTGGGTTTTAGGTAAAACTAACAGGTACAAGCAATTACCGATTTTTTATCAAGGTGATATAAAACCGTAGAAGCTGGTAAATCAATCTTTGACTTATTAACCTAAATTCATAATAGCATAAACTAAAAAACAAGACAGATGATTGTATGGGTATTGTATGACATAGAAAACGACCGGGCACGCACCAAGGTAAGCAAGTTTTGCCAGCAAGCAGGGTTGAGCCGGGTACAGTATTCGGTATTTTTGGGCACTATAGATGCCCACCGTCGCGACACGCTGGCGCTACAGGTAGAAGAGGTAATAGACGCCAACAAAGATAAGGTGTATATTTTGCCCATGAGCAAAGACGAGGTACGCGAGGCGGTGTGTCTGGGGCAGGCACTTGACGAAAAGTTGGTAACAGACCAGGTACAATCGTTGTTTTTTTAACCATAAAAACCTTGAACGACATGATCAGCGTCACTCCTTCTGAGATTATAGCGCATTTGTATTGCCCGCGTTTCACTTATTTTTTGCGGGTGCTCAACATTGCCCAGCACGAAGACCGCCACTATAAGGTACAAAAAGGACGGCAGGTACACGAAAGCAAAACCAAGCTCAACCCAAAGTATTTGCGGCAACGCCTGGGCGTAGTAGAAAAACACACCAATGTCTACCTCACCAACAAAACACTGCGGGGCGAGATAGACGAGGTATTGATGTTGGCCAATGGCAGGGCGGCCCCGCTCGACTATAAGTTTGCGGTGTATGAGGGGCGGGTATACCAAACTTACCTGCATCAGTTGTATTGCTATGCCTGGTTGATAGAAGACCATTTTGGGGTGGAAGTAACCGAGGGTTTTTTGGTGTATACGCGTTCGCGCAATAAAGTAGTACCTGTAGAGATCAGCCCACAAGCCAAACAAGCGGTCAAAACGGCAGTACAAGAAATGGTGGCGGTAACCAATGAAAATATTTTTCCAAAAGCTACCAAATCTAAAAAAAGATGTGCAACTTGTACCTATCGAAACGTGTGCCCTCAATAAGAAGAAAACCTTTGCCGGAGGGCAATTTATTTAAGGTTGTCTCAAACACCTCTTTAACAAGCTGATTATAAGCAGGTTGTCTATTCGGAAAACTTGCCAAAATGGGCTTAAAAAGCACTTTGACGTATTGTTTTTTTTGATTTTAACCTCTAGTGATTTCACTATAACTCATTGATAGTCAGTTGATAATAAAGAAAGACGACTTTAAGAGCTACTTCCATCAAAACAAGGATTGAAACCAAAAAGTTCTGTAATAGAACCCATACCCGTACACCTTTAAGAGCTACTTCCATCAAAACAAGGATTGAAACTTGAGGTTGGTCGTGTACTGTCTTTCTCTTTGAGCACTTTAAGAGCTACTTCCATCAAAACAAGGATTGAAACACGTAGTGGGTGATGATACCCTGAAACACTACGAACTTTAAGAGCTACTTCCATCAAAACAAGGATTGAAACTGCAGTCGGAGCACGTTGGTGTTTTCCCATTGTGTCTTTAAGAGCTACTTCCATCAAAACAAGGATTGAAACATGCCCCAATATTATCTAAGTGTTGAATTTCGTTTTCTTTAAGAGCTACTTCCATCAAAACAAGGATTGAAACCGATTATGTTTGTTTGTATTGGTTATTTTAAAACGTCTTTAAGAGCTACTTCCATCAAAACAAGGATTGAAACTTAGTAATGGCAACAAAAAAGGAAAATTACACATTGCTTTAAGAGCTACTTCCATCAAAACAAGGATTGAAACTCATGCTTGTCACCCCGGCTTGGTCGAAAGGGGGCTCTTTAAGAGCTACTTCCATCAAAACAAGGATTGAAACACCATAAGCCCTGAGTAACTTTCTTTTCGCAAAACCCTTTAAGAGCTACTTCCATCAAAACAAGGATTGAAACGATTTTAGCTCGTCTCCTGTTTCTTTGATGAAGGGACTTTAAGAGCTACTTCCATCAAAACAAGGATTGAAACATAACTTAAATTAGCATCTTTAAGGCGATAAAATTCTTTAAGAGCTACTTCCATCAAAACAAGGATTGAAACTGGAAGATAAAGTGGCGTAAAAGCTCACATTGCCTGACTTTAAGAGCTACTTCCATCAAAACAAGGATTGAAACCGTATTGTACCCCCTTGCGGGTGGTATCAATTCTCCTTTAAGAGCTACTTCCATCAAAACAAGGATTGAAACTTTTGTGTTTCGTTATACACAACCCAAGCAATATTGTCTTTAAGAGCTACTTCCATCAAAACAAGGATTGAAACAGATAAATGTAAGCAAAACCCCGAAATAAAGTGTCTTTAAGAGCTACTTCCATCAAAACAAGGATTGAAACTCTTCAGGTAAAAAACGCGATGTATTATGATATGCAACTTTAAGAGCTACATCCACTAAAACAAGGATTGAAACTAATTCAAATGAATAATAAAAATGTGTTTATAATTGCTTTAAGAGCTACTTCCACTAAAACAAGGATTGAAACCAAAATACCGCAAATGGGTATTTTTTACCACGCTACTTTAAGAAGCATATCCATTAAAACAAGGATTGAAACTTGGTGCTGGTAGCACGCCAACAGATTACGCTCCAGCTTTAAGAAGCATATCCATTAAAACAAGGATTGAAACACATTGCCGCTTCCAAAACGGCAATTCCGGAATACCTTTAAGAAGCATATCCATTAAAACAAGGATTGAAACGATTGATATACGAGTCCCAGATCACGGAGATACGTCTTTAAGAAGCATATCCATTAAAACAAGGATTGAAACTTGGTTACCCAAGGCATTTCCATTACCTTTTGCCAACTTTAAGAAGCATATTCATTAAAACAAGGATTGAAACAGGAGGTTGAACATTCTTTTTAAGTTTGCCCGGTAACTTTAAGAGCTACTTCCACTAAAACAAGGATTGAAACAGGACGAAAAGTGGCTAACATATAGTGATATACTAGCTTTAAGAGCTACTTCCATCAAAACAAGGATTGAAACTCTGATTCATGCAATCGTCGAATCCAGTGTGCAAGCTTTAAGAGCTACTTCCACTAAAACAAGGATTGAAACTAAACAACCCTGAACTACTTGCTGACTATATCGAACTTTAAGAGCTACTTCCATTAAAACAAGGATTGAAACTAAACAACCCTGAACTACTTGCTGACTATATCGAACTTTAAGAGCTACTTCCACTAAAACAAGGATTGAAACTGTAGAGCGAGCGCAAGAGCTACAGTCTGCAAGCTTCTTTAAGAGCTACTTCCACTAAAACAAGGATTGAAACCAGACTTGCGGCAATTCGGGGCGGCCAATTTAGGAGCTTTAAGAGCTACTTCCACTAAAACAAGGATTGAAACAAAACGAGCCGAAACCTTAGCGACTTTCCAGAGACTCTTTAAGAGCTACTTCCACTAAAACAAGGATTGAAACCCGTCTACGCCTATTGACAAATAGCTTGTGCTAATCTTTAAGAGCTACTTCCACTAAAACAAGGATTGAAACCTATATAAGCCCAGACAATCACCAACATGAGTCAGATCTTTAAGAGCTACTTCCACTAAAACAAGGATTGAAACTAAAATATATGTGACGTCTGCAGTGTAAAAAACTCTTTAAGAAGCATATCCATTAAAACAAGGATTGAAACTCTCTTGCTTGCTAAACCATTGAGTCTCTTTTTTTAGGTTTCGATCGGTTGGTGAAGACACACAACCGAGGCGGGGGTGGTAATAAGAAGGGCTACTTCCATTGAAACAACGATGACAAGTGTATAGAAATAGCAGAATACACCAGGGTTTTAGCCTCGCTTGGCGACCATTAGGAATTTAGTCCGGAGTTGGTAGTCAGTAGACCATAGTTTTTAGCCTCGCTTGGCGAACATTCGTAATTAGCTAAAGCAGAGCTCCCTTCGGTTGGTTCGTAATTGATTCACTCGTAAT
>NZ_CANLRP010000212.1 GCF_947493425.1 uncultured Microscilla sp.
GGCAAGTTTTTTTAACGAAGCATGTCCAAAAAAGATGAGGTTAAGAATGTAAATTTATTTTGACACCGTTCCTAAGGCTAAAAGCTTTGTTAAAGACCGACTATTAACTATACAGAGTTAAAAAATGTTAAATACCCAAAAAAGCAGTTGCTTTCACCGTATTTTGTATCAAACATACAAAGAACAGGTGCCTATATGAAAACCAGAAAAAAACTCAACTATATTATTTTTTTAATGAGTATTGCCCTGATAGGTTTGATTGGTTTACAGATTTATTGGGTCAATACCTCACTCAAAATAAAAAAAGAACGCTTTAATCAAGACGTACACCAGGCTTTGAGCAACCTGGTGCGTAAATTAGAAAAACGAGAGACTGCTTATGCCGTAGGCAATCGTTTTTTTAATACCAAAGGCAGTCGTTCCCCACGCCCCAAACAATTTTACAATATCATTACTTCTGGTAATCGCAAATTCAATGTTTTGCGAAAATCAAAGATAAAAAAGAACCATAGTAAAGTAGAACTTCAACACAGTTGGACCCTGTCTGAAGGAGGAGAAGATACCACCTTTACCCTCAATGTCAGCGCTAAGCCCAGTCCCCGGCTTAAGCAAATTTTACACCCTCAAGAGGTTACCGTCGTGAATGACGACTCAAGCAAAAAAGTGCATGTGAAGGCTAGTTCGGTGATGTTGGTGATAGACGAGTTGTTGAGCAAGCGCAAGCCATTGCACCAGCGCATCAGCCAGGAACTGCTCGATTCATTACTTCATATAGAGTTGCTGAGTAAAGGCATTGACATTCCTTACCGTTTCAATGTGGTTACTCAGCAAAATGGCCAGTATTGCTATGTATTTAACCCCCAAAAGCCTATCCAGTACTCCAATCCTCAGCAGGCACTGTCTCAGGTAAACTATGCCACCATCTTGTTTCCCAATGATATATCGCCACAACCCAACAAACTATTGGTAGATTTTCCGGCAGAAAACACCTTTGTAATAAAGCAAATGTGGACAGTGCTCGCCTCAGCGTTTGTGTTTATTGTCATTATTATTTTTTGCTTTACGTTTGCCGTAAACACCATTCTGAAGCAAAAGAAAATGTCAGACATGACCAAAGATTTTATTAATAACATGACCCACGAGTTCAAAACCCCGATTGCCACCGTGTCGTTGGCTTGCCAGGCAATGCAAGACCCTGATATTCAACAGCTCCCTGGTCAAATGAATCGCTATATGGGAATGATCAAAGAAGAAAACGATCGGCTGGGACAACAGGTAGAAAAGGTACTACAAATAGCCCGGTTAGACCGAGAGGACTTTAAACTGAACATTAGCGAGGTAAACGTACACCAAAGTATTGCCAAAGCAGTAAGAAATATACAAATTCAAGTAGAAAAACGGGGAGGAGTACTCAATACTGCGCTCAACGCTGAACAAGCCTGTATTTATGCCGATGAGATTCACTTGACCAATATGATCATTAACCTGTTGGATAATGCCAATAAATACTCGCCCGACAATCCAGAAATCACCATTGAAACCCAAAGCAATGAACGGGGCATTAGGGTAATGATTAGCGACAAAGGACAAGGCATTTCTAAAGAAGTAATCAACAAGGTTTTTGATAAGTTTTACCGGGTGCCTACTGGCAACATTCATGATGTAAAAGGTTTTGGGTTGGGCTTGAGTTATGTAAAAACCATGGTAGATGCCCACCAAGGCGAAATTCAGGTAAAAAGTGAGCCAGCCAAAGGCAGTACTTTTACCTTGTTTTTCCCTTATATGGCACATAGCGCGTGATGGGCAGTATAATGCTACGCAAAGCGGGTTAAAATAACTATAACAATGAGCACAGAGCTTGAATACCGATACGGTAATAATTAAGAAGCTTTGCTCTGACAATGAGCCGTAAGCGACAACAATCCCAGCAATCAGCGAAGCGGAACAATAGAATA
The DNA here is from genome assembly GCF_947493425.1 of uncultured Microscilla sp. Taxonomy (GTDB): domain Bacteria; phylum Bacteroidota; class Bacteroidia; order Cytophagales; family Microscillaceae; genus Microscilla. Next base: position 1,956 of record NZ_CANLRP010000212.1, read on the forward strand.
ACTAGGTTTCGGTTAACCATGCCGTTCAAAGTATATCATAGACCCAACCTTGTGACCCATATCCCGTACTTTATTTTATCTTGTTCATTGCCGCTAAAAGCCAGTGTATGAAGGTTAGCCAAAAGAAGATCACCATGAAAGATGAAATAAAAATATTGTTGGTAGAAGACGACAACAACCTGGGGCAATTGCTACAGGAGTATTTACAGATTAAAGGGTTCCCTACCACGCTGCGACGCGATGGCGAAGCCGGACTGGAGACTTTTCACTCTGTAGGGTTTGACTTGTGTATATTAGATGTGATGTTGCCCAAAATGGATGGATTTACGCTTGCCGAAAAAATAAGAGAGCAAAACAAAAAAATACCCATTATTTTTCTGACGGCTAAATCTATGAAAGAAGATGCCATCAAGGGGTTCAAGGCAGGAGCCGATGACTACATCCATAAGCCTTTTAGCATGGAAGAACTCTTGTTGCGCATAGAAGCCATTATGCGACGTGTGGGGGAGCAGCCTGTAACCCCGGAAACCCAGGAATATTTTGAAGTAGGCTCGTTTAGTTTTGACTACAGCACCCAAAAACTCCAGCGCAACGGCGAAAGCAAAAAACTGACCTCTAAAGAAGCTGCCTTGCTCAAAATGCTATGTGAACATAAAAACCGGACCCTGGAGCGGTCAAAGGCTTTGAAAAAAATATGGTTAGACGATAACTACTTCAATGCCCGCAGTATGGACGTATACATTACCAAACTCAGAAAATACCTCAAGTCTGACGAAAATATTCAAATTGTCAATGTGCATGGGCAGGGTTTCAAACTCGTAGAGCTGGTATAGCCCTGCCTCTTGTCGTTAATAATTCCTCCCCCCCCTTTTTATTTTTCTCCAATAAAAAATATAAGTCGTTGATGTTCAGCTAGAAACATCAGCGATTTTTTTTGTTTAATATGTTTTCTGAAAAAAACTTCCGGCGGAACCCCCTCCTATTGGTATAGTTTAAATGAAAGCGCTAAAAGACTCAATGTTGCTTTTGGCTAAATACAATAATGGTTAAACTGTTTTTTTGATAAAACAAGTAGTGAATCAACAAGTGATGAAAAAACACCACTCTATACTAATTACTTTAAGCCTGATGGCTTTTTTTGCCTTGGGGGTATGTACCCAGTCAAAGGCGCAAACCTCCCGCCTTGCCATCAAAAAGCCCAGCAGTGGCACGGGAGTCATCCTGGATAATGAAACCGGAGGCAACACCATTTTTAGCATTGGCGGCAGCGAAAAAATGCGCTTGACCAGTGATGGAAAGTTGGGTATTGGTACTAGCAGCCCCGAAATGACGCTAGATGTAAGAGGCTATATGTTATTTGAAGCAGGTGGAGACCCAGTACTATACACTGGCACAGGTAGTACCGAGCTGAATAGGTACTTTCAACTCATTAACTCTCCTGCTAACGCCTCCGCTTCTGGCTTAAAAGCAGGTGGTATGTTAGTAGCAGATGCCTATAACTACGCCAACCCCGGTAAAAATGATTTAATAGTAAAAGGCAAAGTAGGCATTGGTACTGCCAACTCGCAAGAGCAACTTCAGGTAGGCAGTGCTGGCTTAGTAAATATAAGGATAGGTAAATACGCTCACTTAGGTGAAACAGGCAATGGTTTAGCTACTGTTTTAGGCAATAATGTAAAAGTCTCGACTACTGAAAATGTTAAAATGCAGTTTGTCAACCCTACAGATGGAGGACAAGTCATCAGATTAATGTATAACGAAGGCATCAGTTTTCATACTGCGGGCGGATTTATTACAGGACAAACAATTACTGCTGGACAGAATTATGCAGGTTACGAAAGAATGCGCATTGATTTAAACGGTAATGTAGGCATTGGTACTCCTACACCAACTCACAAGCTTGAGGTGGCAGGAAATATAAAAGCTAATAACTTTCCTACAACTTCAGACGCTCGCTTCAAGAAAAATATTCAATCGTTAAGTACCGATGCTGTGGCTAAACTCAGCCAAGTAAGGGGGACTTCTTATCAGTTCCGTACCAAAGAGTTCAAAGCCAAAAACTTCTCTAAGGGCAAAAAAATGGGATTCATTGCCCAAGAACTGATCAAGGTATACCCTGAGCTAGTTACCAAGGGAGCAGATGGTTATTACTCAGTCAACTACACTGGATTAATGCCAGTATTGGTAGAGGCGATCAAAGACTTGCGTAAGAAAAATGGGGAGTTGAAAACCCACAGCCAAACCCTCAAAGCTGAATTGGCTGATGTGAAAACCCGCCTGGCAACCCTGGAAAAATTGATCATAAGACAAACAAACAAATAGAAGTGGGGCAAGGAATGGTGAAAAATGAGTGGCTTCTAACACAAATGCTTATTTTTCACTACTTCTTCAAAAACCACCTGATTGGTTCCCCAAAGATGATTTAAAAAGTGCAAAAAACTGTCGAAAAGTAATAGCAGTAAAAAAATGTGTTATTCGTAAATATTTGATTATTAACTAGTTAGTGTTTTTATAGGTTAAAATACATAAAAAAGTGTCCAAACTGCCTCCCCAATATTGGTATAGATAATTAGCAGGCTAAAAAACAGGCACTATATCACATTTTTAGTTTGTACAGTAATGGTTAAACTGTTTTTTTATAAGAACAAATAGTGAATCAAAAAATAATGAAAAAACACAATTCTATATTAGTTACCTTGAGCCTCATGGCTTTTTTTGCTTTAGGTATGGGTAACATAAGTCAGGCACAAAACTCTCGTCTTAGCATCAAAAAGCCCGGTAGCGGCATTGGTGTTACCTTAGACAATGAAGCAGGAGGCAATACCATTTTTAGTATTGGGGGCAGCGAAAAAATGCGCTTGACCAGCGATGGAAAGTTGGGCATTGGTACTGCCAACCCTCAGACTACACTTCAGGTATCTGATGAGAATGCAGATTTGAGATTACAAGGAGGGGCCTTCACTATGCAATGGACAAACCCAGCAACAAATTGGGTACCCTACATTGAATGGAGAACCAAGGCAGGTATCCGTCAAGCCTACATAGGTTGGCAACCAAACTATTTTGCCTTAACTCTGGAGAATGGCTTTAATTTTGGCATTATGGGAGGTAGAGTAGGCATTGGAATTACTAATCCAAGCTATGCACTTGATGTGGCTGGATATGTACAAGCCAACAATGTAAACGTTCCCTCAGATATCCGCTACAAAAAAAATATCCAAACTTTGAGTGCCGATATGGTGGCTAAACTAAGCCAGGTGAGGGGTACCTCTTATGGGCTTCGTACCGAAGAATTTAAAGAAAAACGCTTTTTAAAGACTAAGCAAGTTGGAATAATTGCCCAAGAGCTTCTCAAGGTATACCCTGAGTTGGTAGTAAAAGGAGCAGATGGTTATTACTCAGTAAACTACATGGGGCTAATCCCAATATTAGTAGAAGCTGTCAAAGACTTGCGTAAAAACAATGATGGGTTGAATGAATATGCTCAAAAGCTCAAGGATAAAAACAAAAAAATCAAGGAAACATTGACCGATTTGAAAAGCCAACATAAGACGCTCAAAACCGAATTGAACGATTTGAAAAGCCGCTTGAAAGCCATCGAAAAAAGTTTAGAAAAATCTAAAGACTAAGGATGGTAAGTACGAAATTAATCAACTTAAAATGCAATTTTGTGTAAAGCCTTTTGCCCTTTTGTTGGGCGTATGCCTGTGGGCAATGGTGGCAAGCGCTCAAGTGCCGCCACCGCCCACAGTAGCCGGAGGCAAACCCAGCCAAAACCCCCACAACAAAATCAAACGATGGCAGTTGGGGGGCAACTTTGCCGTATTGTTGGGCAACCCGGTACTGATAGATGTATCGCCCACGCTTGCCTACAAACTTAACCAAAAGCTAAGTATAGGCGCAGGAGCCATTTATCGCTACAGTTTTTTCAAACAAAACGACTCTACCACCCAGGTATATGGTGCGACTGCCTTTGTGCAGTTTCAGCCCATTTCCTGGTTTTTTTTATCGGCAGAGTATGAAGGGCTCAACGTGCCCAATCCGGCATTACTTACTGTTAACCCAGAGGGAACCCCTGCCAGGGTATGGCAACAAAGCCCCCTGTTAGGGGCAGGCATTCGTTTTAGGGTGTTACGCTTGTTGCAAATCAATGCAGCCCTGCTTCGAGATTTTAACTATCGTCCAGGCATGAGCCCTTACCCCAGCCCCTGGCGTTTTAGGTTGGGGTTTTCTTTATAAACACAACTGTTGCCCTTTATTATTTAAATAAAACAAAACCCATGCAATTCAAGATCAAACCATTGTTACTCCAAAAGCGAAATTATTTGCTGGTCACCCTCTGGCTCACCAGCTTATTGATGAGCACGGCAGCAGTAGCACAATCGCCCCAACTACTCACCGAGGCTGCATTGGCAAAACAAAAGGTGTATACCTCGTGGCAACGTGCCCTAAAAAATCCCACCAAAGTATATCGTTTAGATTTATCGGGGCAAAAACTCAAAGCAATATCGCGTAATATCCATGTATTTACCCGTGTACAAGAGTTAAAGCTTGCCCAAAACCAACTAGACAGCATCAACAGTGAAATAATTGCACTCTCAAATTTGCAAATAATAGATGTAAGCCATAACCAACTCAGCAAACTACCTGAGTTTTTGTTTAAACTTCGCCACCTACACACCTTGAACCTTGCTTATAACCAAATAAAAGTGCTACCCACAGGCATTGCCGGGTTACGCAAACTAAAGTATTTGAATATTGTGGGCAACCCCCTCAAAAAATTGCCCGTTGAACTGACCCAACTCCCCCAACTCACTACCCTCAAGACCGATAAAAAGCTATGGGCACAATGGGAAATGTTACGCAAAAAAAACAAACTATTTACCAGCCTGGAAGAGGCGCTTAAAACCCCCGCTCAAGTGTACAAACTAGAGTTGCACGGTATACGCCAAATACCCGTACAGAAGCTCAAAAAACTAAAAAATCTAGAAGTGTTAAAGCTCAACAATAATGCCTTGCGCACCTTGCCCAAAGAGCTGGGTGAGCTGAAAAGCCTCCAGGAACTACATTTGCAAAATAACTTGATAAAGACAGTACCTAAAGAAATTGGAGATTTACAACAGTTAAAGAAGCTGAACCTCAAAATGAATCGAATAGATGCTTTGCCCCAAGAGTTGGGCAAGCTAAAGCAGCTTGAGCAGTTAGACTTGTACAACAATCGCCTAAAAACGGTACCCAAAGAACTAGGCAAACTCACCGCCTTAAAAAAATTGGATTTATCACGCAACCGTTTGCAAAACCTGCCTCAAGAGTTGACAAACGCCCAGGCGCTCGAAAAGCTTAACCTACGAGGCAACACATTGACCCAACTACCCAAAGACCTGGGCAACCTGCAACAGTTGAAGCAGCTACACCTGGACGCCAACCGTTTGACTGGTTTACCCGAAAGTATAGGTAACCTCAAAAACCTGGAAAGCCTGGACTTGCGCGAAAATGTATTGAAAAAACTCCCGGAAAGTTTGGGAGGGTTAGAAAAACTCAAAAGCCTGCAATTGCGTAAAAATGCACTGACCAAATTGCCAGAAAGCATTGGTAAGTTGCAAAACTTAGAGAACCTAGACAGTTGGGGCAACGCTTTAGAGGGCTTGCCAGAGAGTATTGGGGGATTAAAAAAACTCAAAAAAATGAACCTGGCCTATAACCAACTTACCGAACTGCCCGAAAGCCTGGGCAAACTCGAAAACCTTCAAACGCTCAACTTATGGAACAATGCTACGCTGCAAAAGTTGCCAAAAAGCCTGGGCAATCTAAAAAACTTACAAAGCTTTAAAATGCAGTTCGACAAACTACCTTTAGGCGAGCGTAACTTGCTGCAAAACAACTTGGTGAATACCAAAGTAAGAGGCCTTAAGTTTTAAATGGCAAGACAAATAGTTTGTGCTTAAAATAGAAAACCCAAATCGGATATGACTGATTTGGGTTTTGTGTGTTACTACAATCCCTTACTTTGTTATAAAACTTTATAGGGCTAAAAAATACACCCAAAATGTTTTTCCTGTGCAGTTTTTATGTTCCCTCAATACCAAATAAATGATAAGTTTGGTTGCATAACCGAAGGCAACAGTCAAACAACAGTGCTACAAAACCCTGTAATCAAGGAATGTTTTCGCATATTTGCAAAAGCAAAAAAGGTAACAGTGAAAGCCTCTTTTATAAACTTTGAGCACCACAGCTCAAGAGCGTAAGCGCTCCGTAAGCGAGTACTTCACTACCAGGTAAGACACTAAAAATTAAATCATTGTACAAATATGCAACACTTATTAGTAGAGATTAAGGCACGTACTGCCAAAGCTGACCAAATCAGGACTTTTTTAGAAAAAAACAAGACTTATTTCAAAGGAGTGGATTATCAGACAGATACTTATTTTAAAGTAAATAAGGGGCGCCTCAAATTGCGGGAAGGCAACATAGAAAACCACCTCATTCAATACTACCGCCCCAATCAGGCAGAAGCCAAAACTTCAGAAGTATTGTTGTATAAATCGAACCCTGAATCTACCCTCAAACAAATTTTGACCAATGCTTTGGGTGAGTTGGTGGTGGTAAAGAAAAAACGCGAGATTTATTTTATTGACAACGTTAAGTTTCATATAGATGAGGTAGATCAATTGGGCAGCTTTGCCGAAATTGAGGCTATAGGCAATAAGGGCGAGCACCTGGAGGAAGACTTAAGAGCCCAGTGTTTGCACTACCAGCAGCTATTGGGCATTCGTACCGAAGACCTGGTAGAGGTTTCTTACAGTGACATGCTGTTGGCAAACGAGTAAAGTTTGTGAAGCAACGCTTTTGAAAAAAAACTGCTCAGATTGGTTTTGCCTTGTGTAGGTGTATGTTTTTGTGTAATATAGAATGCTTATTCAAAAACTTAAACTTAAAAAAATGAAACGTTTTAAAAATTTAAGCTTATTTGTGCTTAACCTGCTAATTTTGAGTGTTTTAATGGCTTTTGTGCCAGGCGATAGTGGAGACTGTGCCATGTACATTGCCAGCAGCAAAGGGGCCACAATGGAGCTGAAAAACTATTCTCGTAAGGGTAAACTACAAAACATTGTGCGGCTAAACATAGCTGACAAAACCGAAGCAAATGGCAAAGTAATGTTGAATGTAGACTATGCCTATTACGATAAAAAAGATAAAGAGGTAAAGGCAAAAGGGAAATACAAAGCAGTGTGCGAAAATGGGGTATTTAAATTTGAGTTTGGGGCGATGACTCCAGTGGCAGGACAGCAAAAGGGTAAGAATATGAAAATAGAGATGGAAAGTGACTACCTTGATATTCCGGCAAACCCTCGTGTGGGTCAAACCCTAAAAAATGGCACCCTTACTATGAAGGTACAAGCCGAAGGAATGCCTAATATGTTTAACACCAAAGTAGCCATGAGTGAACGTAAAGTGGTGGGTTTAGAAAAAATAACCACGCCTGCAGGTACTTTCAGCTGTGTAAAGATTTCTTATAATAGCGAAGTGAAAATGTCTTTTGTCAAAACCCGTTCGCGCACGGTAGAATGGTTTGCCAAAGGGGTAGGGCTGGTACGTTCTGAGTTTTATAACAAAAGAGGGAAGATGACAGGTTATACAATATTGACCAAGTTAAAGAAATAATGTGTGTGAGCCCCACCTGAGGCAGTTTTATTGTCTGAAAAAGTTTGATGTTTAGGCAAATTGTGATAAATTGTACCTATAAATTTAAATCGCATAATAATGAAAAACATCACAAAACAAACAAGCAAAAAAATGCAGAAGTTGTCTGCCAAAGAGATGCAAAACCTAAAAGGTGGCTCTAAAAGAATTTATGTGGGCAACTTGCCTGGTGGTGGTTGATTAGCGTACACCCTACAAAAAGTCCCTTGTTTATAGCTATAAGCAAGGGATTTTTTGTATCAATAAAAAAAGCGTTTACCAGAAAACAATACTCCGCAGTGATTTTAGTCAAAGTTGATTACTGATTACCTTCGGTGAGCTCACCAGAGGCTCGGTTATCAAATGTTTATAAGTTTAAAAACTATTTAATTACGTGTTTAGACGTAAAACTGAAACCCTTTGAAAAATAAAGCAAGTACGCAAATTTAATATACGCCATTGGTTTACAATGATTCATAGGGTAAACATTTACTCGAATCAGTTATGGACTACGGACTAAATGCTATGGACTATTGAGAAAAGGAGTGTAAAGAAAGCATATTGGGTTTTACGTTTTCTAATCAACTTTTGCTTCTTCTTAACCTATCCTGAAATATCTTGTGCTGCAATGAGAAGCTATTGCCATATTTGTTGTATTTTTACGTGAAAACGCAAAATCGTATGAGTAATGGGTTGAATGTAGACAAACATTATTTTGAGTGTATTATCAGGTGCTTATATTTCCTTCTTTTTACTTTGTGTGTATGTACTTTATCTTTGCAGGCTCAAAAAATAGACAGCCTCAAAACTATACTTGAAAAAACACCTCAGAACATCCATCGAGTCAATCTGTTAAACAGTTTGGCAGACGCCTACCTCAACAAGCACCCTACTACATCTATTAAGTACGCTAAAAAAGCGCGCCAACTGGGGAAACAACTTCAATATATGCCAGGCTATCTTCGCTCATTCAATCATGTAGGCATTGCCTATATTGTGTTGAGCGAATACGACAAAGCCATTGCCGAACTGCTCAAGGGGCTCAAGCTGGCAGACAGTGTTCGCCTCGACAGTTTACAGGGGTTGCTTCACCTCAACATTGGGCTTATTTATAGTAAACTTCAAAAACCTAAAGAAGCACTTAAGCACTATCAAACAGGGTTGATGCATAGCCTGGCGGTCAAACACATCAAAAATGCGATAGTTTCATACAATAATATAGGGTATACCCATATTGCAGAAAAAAGGTATGCAAAAGCCTACCTTCCTTTGTTTGAAGGGCTCAAGCTTGCCATAACTACCCAAGATGTAAAAAGCCAGGGATTGATCTACAGCAACCTGGCAATGATTTATTATCATCAAAAAAACTATAAGCAAGCAGAGCAAACTTTTATCAAATCTATTGAACTGTCTAAGAAAGCCAAAGACAGCTTTTCTATACTGGGTACTTACGTAGATTTTATTCAATTTTATTTAGATACCAAACAAACCAAGCCCGTACCCCAACATTTGAAAGATGCCCTGCATTTAGCAAAAGTGGTAGGAAGCAAAAATTTTGAGGCTAACTTTTATGAATTGCACACCCAATATTATAAAACCAAGGGAGATTTTGAAAAAGCTTTGCGTTACAAAGAGCAAGCCATTGGGTTGAAAGACAGCGTGTTTAGCATGAAAAAAAATAAGCAGATAGCCCGGCTAAAAGCAAACTATAAGCATGAAGCTGAGAAGTTGATATTGAAGCAAGAAGTAGCACTCGAAAAAAAAGCCAGACAAACTCAAAAAACGATTTCTGTGATTGCTCTCATTGGTTTTACTGCCATTATTATAGTGGCTTTGTTGCTTTACAGAATAAACCAAAAAAGGCGTAAAACCAACCAACAATTGGCAGTGCAGAAACAGGAAGCAGAAAAACAGCGCGATGTGATCAAAGAAAAAACACTGGAAATACAAGCAGCATACCATACCTTACAAGAAGTAAACAAGGAGCTAGAGCAAACCCAGGCCGAGATAGCCGCCCACCGCGACACATTACAAAGTAAAAATAAGGAGTTGTCGTGGTACCGTTACCGCATTGGCAAAAGCATAGAAGCCGCCAAGCTGATTCAAACCGCCATCTTGCCTGACAGTACCAGTCTTCGCGACTATTTTAACGAATACTTTGTTTTGTATAAGCCTAAAGACGTGGTTTCGGGCGATTTTTATTGGGTAGATCAACAACAAGGGCAAACAATTTTGATTGTGGCTGATTGTACCGGACACGGGGTACCAGGGGCGTTTATGAGCATGGTGGCCAATACCTTGCTAGACAATATCATTAAAGTAGACAAGGTGCTCGATCCAGTAGGTATTTTGGATTTGTTGCATAAAAAAATAAAAAAGGTTTTGCGCCAGGAAGATACCCGCAACAACAGCGGAATGGACGTGGCAGTGTTGGTTCTGGAGCCACAAGCAACAGGCAGTGTAGCCGTGGTATTTTCGGGAGCCAAGCGTCCTTTGTTTTATATCAGACAAGGTCATCAAGAGATAGAAGAGCTGAGGGGCACCCGCCGGGCTATTGGAGGCATACAACCCAAAAACCGGGAGTTTGAAAAAAAGACGTTGTTGTTGCCCAGAGGTAGCTTACTTTATGTAGGGTCAGACGGCTTGACCGACCAAAACGACAAGGAACGCACAAAGTTTGGGAAAAAAAGATTGAAAAACCTGTTACAAACCAATGCCCACTTGTTGCTTGCCCAACAGCACGAAGCGATAAATAAGGAATTATTGCAGCACATGCAAGGTGTAGAGCAACGCGACGATATTTTGTGGATGGGAATAAAGGTTTAATCTTCGTTGTGCCAAGTCTTCCGAAGATTGATTAATATTCTCTGCGAATGCAGCATTACCTTAATACTACTATTTCAAGTGATTTTTAATGCAGCATATTTTACTGCGCAAGCAAGTCGGTAGACTTACATTTATTCAAAACTTTCAAGTCTCCTATGGAAGACTTAAAAGAGCGGGGTAGGTTATCAAACTACTAATTAATTCAAGTTGCGGCTTATGCCTCAACCCTTTTTAGTGTATAAGCAAAAAGAAATAAAAACACTTTTAGCAA
>NZ_CANLRP010000213.1 GCF_947493425.1 uncultured Microscilla sp.
ATATTTTTTAAGTAAAGTCAGGGTGCGAATATCGCCAAAATAATGTATCAGGTATTTAGAGGTTGAGGTACTAGTGCTTGAATTGAGGATAGAATATGGATGAATAATGGAGTCAGGCGAGGCGTAAACAACACGCATCGTTCGTTTTTTGAATTCCGATGCATATCGCATTGATCAAGGCTTAGAATTCCGCCTGTAAAAATCAGCTTCAAGTTGTGTTGAATCACAATTTTTATGGAGTCGTTCTAATCACAGTCGCTCCGAGTCGATCTCAGAGCACAAGCACAAACTGTTTACCGCTGTTAGATTTAAGTGACCGCTGCAATTAAACCCAAGCCAGTGTGGTTTATCACAAGGTATGCCCCTTCTATAAATAGTGAAAAAATAGTGTCATAGTGCGGAAAAATCATTAACTTAAAGTCAGTATCAAACCCACTCAAAATCTTACGTTCTATGAGACCATTTTTTACTAAAAAGTCTACTCTCCAAAAAACAACTACCCACTCAAACTTTACAATTAAAATGATTAAACACGCTTGCGATTTTTTTTATACACTGACCATCCTCCTTTTAATGGCTTCTTGCACGTCTAAAACCCCTGATAAAAATGTTTTGATAACCAAGTCATGGGGGTTGGACATGAAGGCTACAAAAAAAAATGCTGACAAAGACAAGGTGAAAGAAGCTACGGGGCCGCTTGGGGAACTGGGCAACGCTCTATTAGACTTGTTGATAGAGGAAGTTGATTTTACTTTTAGAAAAGATAAGACATTTAATGTAACTTTTCTGACTTTAGGCAAGGGGGAGAAAACAGGCAAATGGAGCATAGAAGGAAATACATTAAAGCTGAAAATACTGTCAGAAGGCATTCGTAAGGATACTACAAGCTTTAACATTATAAAGCTTTCCGAAAATCAACTAGTGCTGAAAGAGAATGAGAAGGACGCAGAAAAGATTTACCTCAAACCAAAAGCTAAAGAATAGAACTTAGTAATGCACAAAAAATAACTCTGTTTTTTTAAGTCTTCCGAAGGAGACTTGAAAGCCTAAACACAGGGAAGTCTCCAGACTTCCTTGCGTAGCAAAACTCACCAAACACTTACACCAAGCAAGGGCTGCATTCGCAGAGAAGTCGGGAGACTTCTTTCATTCATCGTGTCAAGTCGCCCTGTGAGAAGACTTGACACAGCAGGGGTAAAAAAATTCCTAAAATGCTTTTTGATCGGATAAAGAAGGTTAAACAACGCGGAGGGCAAAAATTGACCATAGAAATAGGTCCAAACAGTTACAAAGGCTACCCTCAACATACGGCATTTATAAAGCAAAGTGTAGTAGATGGTTTGCAAAAAGGTGATAGAACACAATTTGATGCTTTGACTCATGAGATAGATCACGCAGTAAGGTTTGAAGGACTGTCACTCGAAAAGGATGAACTATTTAAAGCTCTCAAGTCCGAAATATTTGCTTTACATGCCCAAATCTTTACTGTAATTAATTTATTGCATGCAGGAGTAAAAACAGTAAAGTTTTATAATGTTGTGGTATTAGACACATATGTAGAGAACTACAATAAAAAATTCAAAAATAAGGAAGGTAGTGGATACACATTAGATGGCTTTTTACTTGCACTATCAAAAGAAGATAAAAATACCTTGGTACTTTTAACAGAATACATTGCATTTTACAGATATATATTAGTAAGAAAAGCTAAAAAACAATCTTTAAAATCTTTAGATTATCAGGAAGATGTAAAGTCAATGGCAAAAAAGTATTTATCTTTTCAGGCTGCTAAGAAACAATACAACTTAGTACTAGCCGCAGATAAAAACTTACTTGTATATTTTACTGAACCATAAAACCTTTCTTTAACATGAATCAAAGTGTCTTTTTAGAAAGTGTTGATTTTAACTATTTAAATGACGCACTAATTGATAAAATTATAGACAAGTATCCATTTACTTTTTTCAACCATGATATGGCTCTAATGGATGACTTAACGATGATAGGTACTGATGTAATAGCTAAAATGCAGGCGTACAATGAACAAGTTATTACAGGAGGTATTGTAGGAAGTAGTGAAGAACTTGCGTTAGAAAGCATTGAATACAAAATAAATCTTGATAATGAGTTTAGAGGCTTTCTTTTCAATACAAAACTTAAAAAAGAATCGTTAAAAAAAATAGACAACTTACTTAACCAAAAACTATGTTTGATATTACTCCTGCCTTTTAATCACGATGATGAATTAAAAGCAAAGGCAGAAGAGTTAAGAAATGATATTAGCATTGATGATACTACATTTGAAGGAATGGAACGACTTAACCTGATGGTGTTATATGATGCACTAGCCCCTTTAATAGATTACTTCAAACAACACAACCGCCTCAACATCATCAACACCATTAACAAAACCCACGAAGAAGTTTTCAAAGAAGTTTGCCAAGTGATAGATAATACTTGACATAAGGTATCGCATACAATGAACATAAAAAAACCGCTGGCTTAAGTTTTTTCAACTGAAGCCTTTGGATAAAAGAAAGCTTATAACTTTCGTTAAGAAGCAAGTATTCTCCATTTGCCGCAACCGCACTCCTATTCTCATTTTTGCAAAAAAGAGACTCGCCGCTCAAGACGATTTATCAACCATCGGCTATGGTTACAAACTCTTCCCCTCCTTCCAATACTCCCGCTGGATGCCTTCCATCAATATTTGATTAGTAATGCAACTTTTGCCCGCAATGGCGGCAAGCGAGGCATGGCGTGCTACGTTGGTGATGGCACCCCCCGATAACTTGTACTTTTCGGCTATTTGATTCAAATCAATGTCTTGAGCTATTTTTTTCTTATTGCCTACCGGCAACACCTTTTGCCAAAGCTTGAGGCGTTGACTGGGTTCGGGCAAAGGAAAATAAATGATAGATTCGAAACGACGGGTAAAGGCTTCGTCGATGTTTTCGCGCAGGTTGGTGGCAAGCAAAGTAATGCCCTCGAAGGTTTCGAAACGCTGGAGCAAATAAGCCACCTCCTGGTTGGCGTAGCGGTCGTGTGAGCTTTGGGTTTGAGTACGTTTTCCAAAGAGGGCATCAGCTTCGTCAAAAAACAAAATCCAATCTTTGTGAGTGGCGGCATTGAATACCCGCGCCAGATTTTTTTCGGTTTCGCCTATGTATTTCGACACCATCATCGAGAGGTCGACTCGATATACCAACTTGCCCGTTTCTTTGCCCAACATACTTGCCGTAAGGGTTTTGCCTGTACCTGGTGGTCCATAAAACAAAGCCCGAAATCCAGGGCGCAGGTTTTTGCCCACTGTCCAATCCTGCAGCAAACGGTCTTTGTTTTCTATCCAGATTTTTATCTCGTCCAACTGCTTTTTGGTACTTCGGGGCAACACCAGGTCTTCCTTCCAGTCAAGACGGGGCGCACTCATACGGTTTGCCGGAAACTGCACACTAAACTCTGGTTGGTAGCTTTGCCCATACAACCAACGCGCCTCGTATTCGGGGGTTAAACGCAACAGCCCACTCTGGCGGGTAGCTCCTATTTGGGCAGGGCGACTTACTAGTTCTATTATGCCTCTGCTAAATAGTGTGTGTTGTTGGTGCAACAACGCCATTGCCTCTAATCTTTTAGACAAATTGTTGCCCGCCATCAAAAAGACAAAAGTCTCGCCCGTGGGCAAAAACCCGCTTGGCTCGTTGGGCACTACCCCACCAAACTCAGTAAAACTTCGTTGATAGGTTTGGTTTCGGATAAAAAACACGTCAAATAATTGAGGTTGTAGGTGAACCGCTATACACAAGGCAAGCGCCAAGCGTTCGCCAACCCCCAAGTCAAAACACTGTACTACTTCAGCATAATCTGAGGCTTCAAGGGGTGGCAGGGGCAATTCCTCAATCGTTTGATACTCATCCTTTTTTCCTGTCTCAAAATATATAGACAAACGCAAATCGATTACTTCCCGTAACCAATTCAACTCATTGTCGAGTACACTTGCATTTACCATTCTACAAAAATTGCCTGAGGCATCCAGGGCAGCTTTACCACTTGGTAGCTCCACTCTAGCCGGGTTAATAAAATATCAAAAGTTTCTTTTTCTACCTGTAGCAGGTAGCCATTACTATTGTTGGGCTGGGTAAGTACCCCTTCGCGCTGCAAAAAAGATTGTTGAAGCCCTTCTACCGAAATATTGCCCAAGCCCTTGGCATATTCCAACACAGCTTCTATCAACACTTGAGCATCGGCTTGTTCTTCTTCAGTCAAAGGCGCTTGGGGTTCCAGAGCTTGCTCGATGGGTATGCCACACAACAACTTGTTCAAAGGCAACACATATTCGGGCGGTTCGGTAGTCCCATCCACCAGGTATTGCAGCATCCAAGCTGCTCGGTGTTGCAGTTCAACCGTTTTAAATTGCTTGTCCTCCAACCAATCTAAGTTTTTAAAAAAATTGGTCAAAAACACCCACAATATTACTATACCTGCATTGTCTATATAGATTTCGTCGGAGGCAGTAAACTTTTTTTGCAATAAGGGTTCATCTTCTTCATCTACTGCTTGCACCTTCGTCGTTTCAAGCATTGGCTCAAGGTCTGCTTCTGCCCACACCTCGCCCCAGTCAATTGCAGGTGCATCGGCCACCACAAGGGGGGCTTGCGCCAAAAGCGTGACTACTTCGGTAGCCTTTCGGGGAGGAGTAGCTCCCTGGGCAAGGGTCAGCACAAAGTTTTGCAAAAATAGGGTGCCCTTGGGCGAACGTGGTGCCTGTCCCGACAACGTAAGCAGGGCGAGCTCCCAAAACAGGTAACGCAAACGCGCCAAGTCATAGTCTAACAATATAGCCAGTGAGGGTAGGCTTTTTTGCAAGGCCTGTACCAATGGCCATAAGTATTGGCTGGTAGTATAACTAGCGCCTAGCTCCAGCAATCCCTCGTCGCTAAAGGTAGCAATGATCCGTTTGCATCCGGTAGAAGTTTTATAGTACTTGTTGAGTTGGGTGTGTAACCATACCGGGTGCTGTTCCAGAGTAGCAAGCAATGCTTTTTCCAGCAAATCGGGGGTGGCTTGAGCCCACCAGGGCAAACGCCCAGTATCCAGAAAAAAGACCAGTATTTCGCTGGCTGCCCCTGTTCCCTTGTTTTGTTTGCTTTCTGCTTTGGCTTGTGCCTCATTTACCCAGTCATCGGCTTCGCCCAACAGTTGGTCAAACCCACCTTTTGCCTTGAGCAAGTCAATCAAAGCTGTTTTGAGCCTTTCTACAGTCACCGCATACTCGCTAGCCAAACCCAGGTCGATGGCCTTGAGGCGGGCCAATAAAGTATCCAGCGATGTGTCGCCCGGAAGCCTTTCATTAAGTAACGCCCTAAAAGCTGCCTTAAGCCGGGGCATTACTTCTTGCGCCTGGTGTTGCTCCAGCTCCTGGGCAGGGTAAACGGCTTCTGCCTTGGCAAGACTGGCTTGCAACAACTTGGCTAATACGGCTTGTACTTGTTGAGCAACGTCTTCTTCCAGGTGGTTTACACGTACTTGCCCCAGGTCTATCTCTAGGGTATCGAGGCGGTGCAGCACATTGGGCGGACTGAGCCTATCGAGCGTTTCGCTGATAAGGGGCAATACTTTGCGTTGAAAAATTGCCCCTAACTGGTCATGTATATCCTGTGCCTTTTCTTCTCCGGCTACTGCTACCTCAAACACTTGTTTTTTTATGATATGTCGGTGGTGGGCGTAGGTCATGAGCTTACTGTAAAGTCAATGCTGGCAATAATAACCGACACGCCCGTTTGAGGCTTTTCTGCCACCAGTCGCAGCGTTTTATCGGTAGTAATCGAGTTGTTGGTTTCTACAAAGAAAGTAGCCGCTGTAGTATCACCTGGCGACCAATCCACTTCCACTTTAGAGAAACCTACCCCATCGCGGCGCGGGCTGGCGGTTTGAGCATCATGAAAAAGCTTGGGCACTTGTTTGGCTCCATTGGTGTACTCAAGGTAGTATACTATACCCGCTTGCATATTTGCGACCTCTAGGCGTGCCTTGGTATTGTTCGCCACAGGGTCGGGGTTGATGGTATAAGTGGCCGTGGTCATTGGTCGGGTAAACAATGCTCCAATGGTAGCGCGTTCGTTGCTGCTTAGCACAGTAGGTTGGGCGTGCCCTGCTTTAGAAGCCACCACCATAAACATAGTATCGTGGGTGGTATTAAGCGCACCAATGTCAAACACCACATCATCACCATCGGCGGCGGGGCTTATCGTGCCCAATAATTGGTAGCTTATATCGCTTATTGGGCTGGCGGCATACGTAGCAGGCACATTATTGGTGGTAGCAGGCACTAAAGGACGCAATATTTTGGCGGTAGTGCCCTCTCCATTGTCTACCTCCAGCACATCGGTGGTGGCGGGCTCAGTCAATTTATGGTGCACAAACTCAGGGTCGCTTATTTCGCGGTAATACAGGTGATAGTCTACAATGGCTTGGGTGGCAAAAGCCCCATCATTGATGGTTACATTTACCCCCGTAGTTACGCCATAATCTACCACATTTTGGCTGAGGGCAAGGTTGAGCCCGGCATAAGCCCTCACCTTGAGTTGTACACTGCCCACTTCGGCAGTCGCACCATCACGGGTTCCTTTCACTATAATGAGCACATCTTCTTTGAGCCCGTCGGTCACTTGGGTAACAATGCTGAGCGTACCATTTTCCAGCCCGTTATACGTACCTCCGTCGTCTATGCGGGTGGCGGTACCACTGTTGTTCAAATCGGCATACAGGGCATAGTCTACATTTGCCTGAATGCCGCTCAGTTCGATGGTAGCCTGGGTACCAAAGTCTATTTCCGGCTCGGCTGCCTGGGCGTTCACCAAGCCTACTCCTACCCTTGCCCTGATGGGCTGCTGCAAAAATACCGACTTGAGGGTTTTAGTGGTGGCCACTCCCCCGGCGTTGGTTACCGACAGCTTTTTCTCTGCCCTTAGCCAAAAAATTTGGTCTTGAGTGATTGCAGGCGAAGATATCAACACATAAGGTCTTTGCGCATCGTCTTCCTCACGTACTGTATCAGCATTTATTGTAACGGGGGCAAGCCCGGCAATTGGACGGCGGTTGCGGTCGCAAATACGATAAGTCACGTGGTTTTGTGGATAATACAAGCGAAAGTCTACCTTCCAGGTATCGCTATCGCTGTCATACACTGGGGCGAGGGTTTCGAGCGACAAATCGCGCACGGGTACTGCCACTCCCAGGTTGGCAGGTTTGGGATAATCGGGGTGGTACATATACAATACATCGGCAAGGTAATCGCGGCTGGTTCTAAAGGCGTGGGCTTGCGCGTTGCTTTGATTTTTTAAGGTTGACAACTCCATTAAAAACGCTTGATAGGCAGGCTCAAACGCGGTCATCTGCGTCGTGCTCAACCAATAGGTTTTGATGCGAATATGGGCAGGGGTTTCGAGCCGGAGCAAGCGTTCGGTAAACCTTCGAATACTGGCTTGTTGGTTGGCAAAGCGTCCAATGGCATGAAACACGTAGGTTACCTGTAGCGAGTAGGGGTCTTCGGTGGGCAAAAATGCCAGCAAAGCGCCTTGTTGGAAACCATCGCCGCTGCGGGGGCGCAACAAGATGTGTTCGATCATGTAAAAGCCCTCTAAACCCAGCGACAAGTTTTGCTGGGTGGGCGCACGTAGTCCCAACAATTGGGCAACGCGTTGGTGGGTACCCGAAGCACTCCATGCAGTAGTGCTATAGTCAAAGGCGGTGCCCCGCGCGGCACTTAGTTGGGGCATAGCTTGCACAAAAGCACGCTTGGCTTCTATGGCATCGGTAAAGGCACCACTATTGCCCGATTGCGCCAGCACGTTATCGGAAAATTGTTCAGAAAAACGGGCTAAAAAATGGTCTAAAAAACGACTGCTGCGGCTTTTATCAGTATTGTTGCCCAATACTTCAGCGCTATTGCTTTGTACCCTTAGGGCATCATCCTGGTGATAAATCCCCTCCAAAGCGGGTACATTGTCAGGGTGCAACGCCTGGGCAAAATAACTTTGCACATCGTCTTGGGCACGGTTTGCCGACAAAAGCGTGGGCACTCCGCCCAATTGGGCAAAGTAATCGGCGAGGATTTGTTCAAAAAACAATAAGTAGGCGCTCAACTGGCGGGCTTGGGCACGACGGGCAGGGGAAGCATTTTCGGGCAAACCGTAAGGGGTAATCCCGTATACTTCGGGCATATGTTGGCGCACCGAAGTATAGTAGGCTACTTCTTGGTTGGTGCCCTTGGTGGGCAAATAGTCCAAGTCTTGAACTTCGGGCACGGGTTGTTGGGCTTGTTGCCATAATTGCTCGTATTTTTCTTCTACTTCGGCGCTGTCGTACGCTACGGGCAAATCATCTCTCAGAAATGATACCTCTGAGGCTTCGCGGTCAAACACCACTGCTTTGTTGGCATCCAGAGGCACCAACCAGTCTAGCCGATTGGTCGAAAACTCCTCCCCTTCTTTGGCAATGTCCAAGGTCAAAATGGTTTTGATCTCAGGTGCCAAATTCATCAATGCCTGCACCAGGTCTGAACGCCTCAGCTCGGCGCGTTTCTCAAATTTGCGTAATTGATCTTTAGACAAAAAACCGTTGGCCAACGCGGGTCCATCAAACACCCCTTCGATCAAACGCCCTTGCCTGAAGGAGTCTAAATTTTCGAAACTAAAAGAAGGGTTGATGTATTGGTATAAAACGTGCCATACCTTTGCCATCAATGCTTCTACGTCTTGAACGGTACCTAGCTCCAGTTCTACCTTTATCTTCACCTTTTCTTCGGGCAATATAGCAATGCTTTCCAGGTCGGTGGCAAGCCCCCTGCTCGCCAACACCTTTTGGTAGGCAAAAGTCTCCACTGTTGCTTCGTCTGCCTCTGGTTTTTTCTGAATGCTTACCTCTACCAAACCCTTAAGCTGCACGGGGCGGTACACTTCGGGAGGCAATAGCTCGCTGCGGTAGTCCGCCAATACCAGCTCTTCGGAGAAAGGGGCATAATACAGCTCAGGCGACGATGCCGTACTTGGCTTGATGTGGGCGTTTTGTATGCCAGGGTCATCAATCAACACCCGTCGGTAGTCTTCGGGCACCACGGGTTGGCTGCTCAAGGCTTTGCGGGGCGAAAACAATAGCTCATAAGCGGCATCGCTGCCCCCTGCCAATAGGTCTTCAATGCTAAAGTCTACCCTATAGCCCAGGTCGAGCAAGGCATAACAAACCTGGTCGAGCAGGGTAATGCCTGGGTCGGCGTTGTTGTGGTCGGTCCAAGTAGTGGGGGCAAGTTTTTGTATCAGTTCCAGCCCGCTTTGGCGCAAGGTATCGAAGTCAGGTGTTTTTACTGTAGTCATGTTGATTGATTCTTAGTAGTTTGATGGCTGTAGTTTCTTCCCCTGTCAGGTTTTTTAGCGTTGCCGTACAGACCTGACAGGGGTGTAATTAACTTTTGGCCGCCGCCAGCATATTTTCGAGTGCCACCATACGCGCCACCAAGCTGTCTATTTGGGCTTGTTGGTCTTCTATAGTTTGTTGCTGTTGTTTGTGGGCTTCGGTCAATACCGGGATGAGTCCGGTGTAGTTGATCAATAAATACCCACCTGTACCCTCCTCTACAAGTTCGGGGTATACCTCTTGCACCTCTTGGGCAATGAAACCAAGCTGTGTTCCTTCAGAAAAACTCTTATCCTTAAACTCCTTGGTACGCCACCTAAAACTACTTCCTTGCAATTGCTTTAATTTTGTAATTGCCTCAGCTGTAATGGGAACAATGTCTTGTTTGAAACGGACATCAGAAGATAGAGGGGTGCCAAAAGAAGCTACAGTGCCTTGCACTTCTAATTTATGTCCAGGACTATGACTGCCAATGCCTACATTGCCTGAAGAGGTGATGGTAAGCGCACTACCAACACTTGTACTCCAAAAATCCAGCTTATCATCATACCTATTGTAAATTTGCCAGCTTATGCTAGATTTTTGTAAAATAATTCCGGCATTATTGGCATTGTTGCCATTTTGTACCCTTAGCCAAGCTTCAGTAGGACTGTATATATCCAGCTTATAATCAGGAGTCGTAGTACCAATGCCTACGGCGCCATTTGCCATCATCACCATTTTTTTGGCATTGTAACTGCCCCAGGCAAACAAAGGGCGGGTAGAAGATTCAGGCACAGTATAAGGAGCTGCCTCGGTTCTTGCCTCAAAGTGCATAATAGGACTTGTACCTGTATCAACCGCAGCAGTAATAGAGCCTACCAAAAACAACGCTTCTCGGTCGTCGGTTTCATGGTGAGCAAAAACGCTAGGCATAAACTGCCCAGCAGTACTAGTCATATTCATTATTTTAAAATAATCAGGCGAGGCGTCACCTAGTTTTATGCGTAACATCTCTTCGGCTCCTTGGTTGGCAGCAACAAGAATATCTAGGGGAGCTTCGGGGCTGGTAGTACCAATGCCTACATTGCCATTTCCCTTAATAGTCATTCTTGTGGCGACAGAACCCAAATCACCTGGATCAGCAGTCATAAACCTTAACTCTCCATGTCGTGGATTTGAAGAACCATATTGTCCATCTGCATTTACATTAACAGAGGCAATAGATGTACTGGTTTGACCTAGGGAGTTTCCAAAATAAATAGCACTAAAATTTCCATCAGTTGTAGAAGTGTTTTGTATGGTAATTTGAGAATCCGTTGGAGTACTTTCTATGTTAATTTCATTATCATTTAACGACAAGTGTAATTGACCAGTTGGGTTGGTCGTACCAATGCCCACCTTGCCATCATTGGTCACCATCCATTGCGTATTGCCCGCAGTATCTTTCAACTCAAAACCATTGGCAATGCCTAGTTGCCAGGCAGGTTCAGAGGTGGCATCGGCGTAGAGCAATAAGGCGGTTTGGTCGGTGTCGGTGCCCGCCTGAATCGCCAAACCGTTGTTGGCGTCTTTATATACCGTATCGTCTTGTAGAAACAAGCCGTCTATCATGTCATAAAAATGCTGTTGGGTGGGTATTTCGCCCACGTTAAAGGCGGGCTTCAAGGTATCCCGCTTGGTGGTAGTGTTATTGAATAATGTTTGAAAGTTCATGTTTGTATTAGGATTACAGTGAAATCAATCTTTAGGGTAAATACTAATCAATTGCTATATGGTTTTATTGCTTGATGGTTCGCAAAGCGATTTCTCAATTATGAGAAAATCTATCGACTAATTAACCTGTCGCTTGTTGCTAAAAGCTTGAGGCTACAAAGGCTCCCGACTACGGACTACTAACTATGGACTAAAAAAACTATCGACCATCGACTGAAAGACTATCGCCTATACTAAGCCTCCATATTTGCGTTCAACACCAGTTTTTCCAGGTGCAATACCCGCGCCTCCAAAGCTTCATTTTTATTATTTAAATCTTTGACGGCTTCGGTCAGTACTGGAATCAAACCTGTGTAATTGACAGACAAATAGCCGTCTTGGTCTTCATTAACCAGTTCAGGATACACTTTCATCAGTTCCTGGGCAACGATTCCCAGGTGAGTTCCCTCAGGGAAATTTTTTTCTTTAAACTCCTCTGCTCGCCATTGGAAGGAGGTTCCTCTTATCCCGCTAATTTTCTCTAACGTCTGAGACAATGGTACAATATTTTGCTTAAGGCGGAGGTCTGAGTTATTTAGTGTACCAGATGTAGTAAATAACTTGCCGAATACTTCCATTACATAATAAGCGTTGGTATCTGACCTTAAATTGATGTTTATTCGGTCAGTGCCTGCCCAGGTATATTTAAAAGATCCTTCATGTGCATTAAACCATACATCTTTATTACTTGACTGACCAAAACCAGTATTATAATTATAATAAGTACTATCCCGGTAAAACACCAAACAATACCCTGTAATACCATTGGGAACACTTGGGGTATTATCAAACCTAATAAAGCCATTGTCAAGCCTTACATTACCATTATATACATTCAACTTTTCACTTGGGTCAGCGGTACCAATGCCTACATTATTTGTTGCACCTTCTATGAACAGTCCCTCTCCACCTCCTCGCCAACTGAAATGAATATTTGCTTTCACATCGCCCACTTTAGGAGCCTCAAACAGCGTAGTGCCTTGACCGTTGTACTCTGCCCCAACGTAATAAGGGTAAAAAGAAAAACGTTCATAAGTCCCCTGATCCAATGCAGTCGTAGTAAATATTAGAGTTTCATTAGCCTCAGTATGCACATGAAGTTTAGCCCCAGGGGTGGTAGTTCCCACGCCCACCTTGCCATCGCCCAACACCGATAAGCGCGCCTGGCCATCTTTGTCTTTGATGTGCAACCCATTGTTGATCTCTACCGACCAGGTCAAGTCTTGCGACTCATGGTCAAAAAAGAGCAATGCTTTATCATCAGTACCTGTAGTGATTGCCAAACCATTGTTGGCGTCTTTGTACACGGTATCGTCTTGGAGCAAAAACAAACCATCAATCAAATCATGGAAGTTTTGCTGCGTAGGTGTTTCGCCCGTGTTAAATGAGGGCTTCAAACCGCTCCGGGCGGTGGTAGTGTTGATTAAAAAATCCTGAAAATTCATGGTGATTTGTTTATGTCAATTCTAGATAAATTAGTCCATAGTTAGTAGTCCGTAGTCGGGAGCTTTTTTAGCCTCGCTTTGCGAACCATAACATAGTTAGTAGTCCG
>NZ_CANLRP010000214.1 GCF_947493425.1 uncultured Microscilla sp.
ATGTGAGTGTAAATCCATTGCACAAATATCGTAATTTTAAAAACAATTGTAAACCAGCCCATAGTGCGTTTAGTCTGACCATTACCAGCTTTTACTGGGTAAAGGATATTGGTAATGGCTCATCCCTCGTGTCTTTTGACCGATGTTTTTTTTACTTGCTATTTAAAAGGATCGGCAAACTTCTCATCATTAATAAAAGTATTATCTGTCAGGGTATTCAGAAAAGCTACCACGGCTGTTTTTTCGGCTGCGGTCAGGTTTAACCGTTTTGGCTGGTTGGTTCCTGGTGCTTTCAAGCGGTTGTCTAAAGCCGGATGTGCTTTTACCCCACTATTGTAATGCTCTATTACCTGCTCAAGCGTAGCGAAACGTCCATCGTGCATATAAGGAGCAGTAAGTGCTACATTACGTAGCGACGGCACTTTAAATTTACCCTCGTCAGTGGCAAGTCCCGTTACCCCAGCCAACCCTTTGTCGGTAGTGGTGGCATCCAGCCCATTGTTGAGCGCTTCTCTGCCTATAAATAAATCGGTACTGTGGCATCCGGCACAGCCTCCTCTGGCAGGGTCGCTAAACACCTGACGCCCCAGATTTTCTTCGGCGGTAAGCCCGGTAAGGTTGGTCCCTGGGTTGGTAGGACCATTTTGTCCGTTGAGTGCTTCATCGTATTTCGATTGATAAGATACCATAGAACGTATAAACTGAGCAAGCGATTTAGAAATTCTTTCGGTAGTGACTGTAGTGTCGCCATAAGTTTGACGAAACAGTACTTTATAATAGTCTAGCGCCTGCAGCTTGGGCACCAGGTTTTCGAGAGTCATTCCCATCTCTATTTGGTCTTGAATAGGCATTAATACCTGATCTTCTAAAGTAGCGGCGCGCTCATCCCAGAAAAATTTGCCGTTTTCATAAAACAATGCATTGGCAAGGCTCATCGAGTGCCGCCCGGTTTTGCCTCCTTCGAAACCATTGCTAAACTGGGCTGGGTCGGTAAAACTTTTACTTTGTAAATGGCAAGACCCACAAGCTATGGTATTATTAGCCGAAAGGTTTTTGTCATAAAACAATACCCGCCCCAGGGTAGACCCCAGATCGGTCACTGGATTGGTGCTGGGGGTATTATTGGCTACCTGTACTGGGTTCACCTGAAAGTGGTTTGGGAGGGTAATGTTGGAGTAGTTGTACGGCTCAGAAGGTAAATTCAATGTTTTTGCCAAGACTTCTGTGTCCGAAGTATTATTTTGAGGATCTGTCGTTGATTCTGTTTTGGCACAAGAGGCCAGCAAACATAGACAAACAAAGGATATTATATAATTGGGGTATCTCATAAAAAAACGATCAAAAAAAATAACAAATAAATGGTAAATGATACATTGTTATAAGCCCTTGAGCAAGAGCTTGTAACAATGTATTGATCGTTTTTTTAAATAATTATAGTACAGTCAAATGATTTTGTTAGGCAATAAAGTCAAGGAAAAACTGGATGTTTGTTCAGAATGAATTTGTTGGTTGCTTGTGGAACAGGGTGCACCTAGAACCTTATCAGTGCTATAGACTATTGTTGATCTAATTAGTTGAAGTCCCCTTGATGCGAAAACTTTTGTAAAAAATATTTAAACAGGCAACCAATCCCTTGACCAAGGTTGTATAGCATTGTAATTAGTTGAAACTATCTATCTATCTATCTATCTATCTAAACAAACCTTAACCACACACATGACAACTTTCAATTTGATAAATTGTCGACAACGCCTTTGTGAACTGTTTTACCCCTCTTTAGGAGCAAATCCAGAGGGTTATGCACCACCGGAATTCAAACCAAACAAGTTGGTAACTGCTTTGTCCTTGGTATGCGTAGATTTCCATTTTTCATAAATCAGTGCATTTGGAGCAATTAAAAACCAACATTTCCCCCATCATTCTAATGGCACAGAAAGCGAATCTGAAGGGTTTGCTTGTAAGAACTTGTTTAAAACTCATCACAAAATTCTCAAATACGAAAATTTAAACAAGCTCTAACCCTATTTGCAGCCAGCAGCAATTAAGCTGACTCTTGGGCTATAAGCTTATTTTGATCTTATATAATTTCAAGTGATTGTATTTTTATTATTGATTGGTACTTTTGAATTGTCATTAATTATTTTTTTTAATATCAGAAAACAAACTCTA
This sequence comes from uncultured Microscilla sp., assembly GCF_947493425.1. Lineage (GTDB taxonomy): Bacteria > Bacteroidota > Bacteroidia > Cytophagales > Microscillaceae > Microscilla. The sequence goes on from NZ_CANLRP010000214.1 coordinate 2,170, forward strand.
GTTTCGATCTGGAGAAATTCAATCAATCTAAATAAACACCATTTATGAGAAAGTTGTACTTTACAAACAAAACAGGAGTCCTTCGGGCATTACTCCTAAGTATGGTTTTATCGGCTGGCTGGGCAAACCTCGGAGCACAAAGCAAAAGAACCGATATTTTTATTCATGCTGATAACGATGCCAGCAATTATAATCAGAGAATACATTTTCTGGTAGGAAAAGTTTATCTCGGATATATGAAGAGAACAAACAGCACCACCCGGCAGTTTCGCCTACACAATAATACCCAACTTCATGTGGACAGCAAGGTAGGTATTGGCACTACAGCCCCTACCGAAAAACTTCAGGTAGAGGGGCGCATGCGCTTAGGAGGCACTAATGCTGGTATTTGGTACGAGACTGGCACCACCGATTGGTTTGTAGGCAGAGGGGGTACTGGTCATAAAGACGATTTTCGCTTTTATCATGGGGGCGATAAAATGATCTTGACCAACGATGGTAAGCTGGGCATAGGCACTAGTTCGCCCGCAGGCAAACTCCACGTAAACGGAAACATCAGAACCCAGAATGGGACTGATTGGTCAGTTTTTCAAACAAACGAAAACAGTAAATATTCAGAAATTCGCTTTGGTGATGATTCAGACGATCGTTTCCGAATCTATTTTGACCATAACACCGATCCCGACCGTGAAGTGGCCTCTTTTCTAGCCAATGGGAATGTAGGCATCGGCATCAACGCTCCCCAAGCCAAATTGCATGTCAATGGTGCCAGCAAATTTACTGGCAAATTAACGGGTACTAGTGCCGATTTTAGTGGTCACCTCAAAGCCAATCAGATCATCTTAAACATAGGCAGCTTTCCCGATTACGTATTTGCTCCCCAATATACTCTGATGCCCCTGGAGCAGTTAGAGGCTTACATTCAAAAGCACCATCACCTACCCAAAGTGCCCGCTGCTACTCAAATCATCAAAGAAGGTATGGATGTGGGGCAAATCAATGTACTGTTGATGGAAAAAGTAGAGGAGCTTACCCTACATACCATTGCCCAACACAAGCAAATCAAAACACAGCAGCAGCAAATCGACACCCAAACCCAACAAATCCAACGATTAATGGCACAAAATAAAGCCCTTATGCAACGACTGGAAAAGCTGGAAAAAGCTACCCAAATCAAGGGAGCAACTAAAAAGTAAATTAGAGCTAATTATATAACAAGTTTTACGCAAGATATTGATTATTAGCGGCTTACTGTTACTTGTCGCTTAGAGCTAATAGCTTGCAACTACTTTAAAGAAAATTGATGTTAACCTTAACAATACCTCAAAATGAAAACATATTTATTCACTATTTTAACGCTTTTAGGCATGTACCAAATAACCTTTGGGCAGGGCTTTGCCAATACCTTTACTGGATCTGACGCAGGTACCAAGAACACCACCGGTAGGTATAATACTTTTACTGGATATGGTGCAGGTTATGAAAACACCACTGGAAAGAACAACACCTTTCTTGGGTCAGGAGCAGGGATTTTCAATACAAAGGGTAGCGGCAATGTGTGCATAGGATTTGGTGCAGGCATAAATATGACTGGCTCCAATCAATTGTATATCGCCAATAGTTACGATATGCCCTTGATTTATGGAAACTTTGCCAGCAAAAGAGTAGGCATTGGTACCATTACTCCCTCTGAAAAATTTCAGGTAGAGGGACGCATGCGTTTGGGAGGCAACAAGGCAGGTGTTTGGTACGAAACCGGTGCCACCGATTGGTTTGTAGGCAGGGGCGAATCAAGCAATCATTTCCGTTTTCATTATGGAGACGATAAAATGACCCTGACCAATGATGGTAAGCTCGGCATAGGCATTGGGGCTCCCCAAGCCAGTTTGCATGTCAATGGTACAGGCAAGTTTGCTGGCCAACTTACTGGAACCGATGCTCTATTTAGCGGTGAACTTGTCAGTACCAATGCCACCTTCAGCGGCCATCTCAAAGCCAACCAAGTGATTCTCAATATCGGCAGTTTTCCCGACTACGTATTTGCTCCCCAATATACCTTGATGCCCCTGGAGCAGGTAGAGGCTTACATTCAAAAGCACCAACACTTACCCAAAGTGCCCGCTGCTACTCAAATCATCAAAGAAGGCATGGATGTGGGGCAAATCAATGTATTGCTGATGGAAAAAGTGGAGGAACTCACCTTACATACCATTGCCCAACACAAGCAAATCAAAGCGGTGAAAGCCAGTGAGCAACAACTCAAAGGAAAAGTAGAAGCCTTGGAACAACAACTCAAAGAAATCCACAAAGAAATCAAGGAGTTACTTAAGAAAAAATAATCAATCATCTAACTACATCTCATGAGAAATAGCATATATACTTATTTATGGCTGGTAAGCTTGCTTTGTCTGGCAAGCCCAGTTCAGGCTCAATATACGGTCTTTAAGTTTGTGGCAGAAAACGACCACAAGGCGCTGAGCCTGCATAGCACTGGTTTAGTGAAAGACAGTGTACAAACCAGTGAAAATCAACTGGTACAACTATTTATTTTGAAGCGCACTGGCGACAATGTGTTGATTGCGGCAGCCAGCGACCCTACGCTTTTTTTGAAAAGAAATACGGACGGCACTTTAGTATTGACCCAAATAACCGGCAACAATCCCGAACCTGCGGAGTTTCAATGGCGCATTTTATTTGCGGGCATTCCTTACCTGGTGATTGCTGACCCCAGCGATTCGAGCAAAGCCATTCATTATGATGGAAGTTCTTTTAAGGTAGGTACCCTGCCTCAAATCCCCAATAATGGAAGCACAGTAGCCCAGGATTTTCGCTTTAAAATACAAAAAGTCACCAATACTTTCTAACCCTTGATTAATGAAACAAACAATTACAAAACAGTTTTCAGCATTGATTATTTGTCTGCTGGCAGGTGTCTTATTGGGGCAAAGCACTCAAGCCCAAACAATGCCTGGGGTAATGCATTTGCCTAAAAACGAGTATACCTCTTATGTAAACCTGGGGGTAAATCTTCAGTCCGATTTGATTGCGCCTGGAGTAAATGGCGAAGCCACCCTAGAGTTTTGGATAAAGTCGACCCAGGCTGGTAATGAGTGGACCCTGACCGATATGAGTATGGGAACGGAACATTTTAAACTATATATGCACAACGAGCACCAGCTCAATGTACAGGTAAAAGATCAACCGCTTACCGCAACAATAGCTGGTGAAGTGACCCACAATCTTTGGCACCACATAGCGTTGGTAGTGTTCGATCAGGGGCGTCAGTGTGAACTCTACGTGAATGGAGTCAAAAAAGGACATGTACCTTTTAGCAATTCAGTAAAAGGACTCTATTTTCAGAAAAAGACGAGCCAGGAATTGTTCATAACCGAAATACGTGCCTGGGATAAACGCCGTACGGCTGAGCAAATCGCCCAAAATCAGTGGCGGTCAGTCATTCGTGAAAACCTGACCACCCTTAAAGCCAATGAGGGATTGCGTTATTTCTATGGTACCGATGATCAAAACCAAACCGACCACCCTTCGTTGCCACGCCTTAAGATGTCGAATTGGCAAAATGCAGTGCCTGGATTTGATGCAAAAATCAAAGCAGTGGGTAAGTACGACCACAAAGAGTTGGCTATAGTTAAAACCAATACTGACCATCCTGTTCTCGACAATCAGCTTATTCAGTTGACGGCTAGTAAGGGAGCCCACGAAGATAAGGTTCGTTTGCACTGGTTGCACGTCAAAGGAGCCGATGGTTATCATATTTTCAAGAATGGTTCTTTGATTGACAGCAAGGAGGCGAATGGCTTGGAAATATCGAGCAGAATATCTTTTGATGATGCAGATGTTTTGCCTCAGGATATGTATGCTTATGAGGTAAAAGGTTACAGTCATAATGACCCTATTTTTAAGCCGTCAGGTGTTGACCAAGGCTTTATTTTCCCCAATGGAAAGATCATTGGAACTGTGAAGTCGCGTGAGGAACTATTTATAGAACATGTAGCGCTTAGTGCCAAACCTGTGGCAGGCAGCATGTTTGGTCATGCCCTGGAGTTTAAAGCAGGCGCTACTCCCATCAAAGTAAAACAAATAGAGGTGTTTCGTAACTTGCCTTCTTTTACTTTGGAGTTTTGGTACAAAGGTACTGGGGGCAACAATACCATTTTTGCTTTAGACAATACTAAAGTGCAAGTAGAAGGAGCCCGCATACAGGCAACCCACCATACAGGTGACGTTTATATTGCGTTGGATACAAATACTGTAGTTGATAACCAGTGGCACCACTATGCTATCACGTTTTCGGCCAATGGTGGTCGCATTTATGTAGACGGTGGCAAAGAGGTAATCATTGATAATGAGCCACACATCACGGCCAATGTTACCAATACTACGCCTTATTTTTATGACAATCTGGGAGTGGTAAGCTCTTTTTCTTTCAATGCTAAGCGAGGCAGTGATTATAGCCTGGACGAAGTGCGTCTGTGGAACAGCGAAAAGCAGCAAGTACTTAAAGAAGGGACACTGGTAACTGAAACCGACCAAGCATATGCCGACCGTTTAGACCAGGAAATTCATGAGCGCTATACCCATGTTATTTCGGGCAATGAGCCGTATTTACTTTTGTACTACCGTTTCGATCTGGGACATACCCATAATGGCGTTACGTATATTTTTAACCAGGCTCAAGCCCATAAAGGCAGCTATATTGGTGCTGGACACAGTTTACACTGGTTGGCTGCTTCAGAACAACCCCGCCAACTAAAGTATGGTACCTTTACCAACGATCAGGGATATTATGAATTGACCATGATCAATACAGGCAAGGGCGCCAATGCGGTAGATTTTACTGTAACGCCTTATAAAATTAACCACGTATTTGATCCTACTGACAGGCAGGTAGTATTGAAACGGAGCTTAACCAAAAGCGATTATATCAAAACCGCTGACTTTATCGACGAGTCTACCTTCCCCCTGGCTGGTCATGTGTTGTATAAGGTAGATGACAAAGAATACCCTGTACCCGTAGGGCAGCAGTTTACGTTGGGTGGCAACCTGATTCAGGGTGATGATCCTAACTTTAAGACCGACCACGCGGGAGCTTTTAGTATAGGAGGTCCTATAGGCAAGTATGCCGTGGCAGTGTATAACCCTTTCGAAGAACAAACGTCTGGTACCCAAACCCTGGCTTTTGATGGGATAGATGACTACGTAGTTTCAGAAAAAGTGCAAAACTTCCAGCAAAAGGGTACCTGGTCGGGTTGGGTGAAACGCAGAAGTTTTCCTCCCGATTCAGTACCTGCCTTGCAAACCATACTACAAGTAGGCAAGCTGCGGTTGGTATTGAAAAACAACGAATCGTTGCAACTTATGCAGGGAAATACTGTGTTGATTTCTTCAGTAGAAAAAATCAGCGATGACTGGACATTTTTTGCTTTTACCTTTGACCAAGGTACTTCTAAGTTGACTTTGCATATAGGAGCAGTAGCCCACGAACCTTCTTCGGCAACGCCTGGAGTAGATATGGTAGGTCGCATTGTACTGGGGGCGCACAAGGATGCCGCCCAAAACTCTGAGTTTTTTAAAGGGAACCTGCATTTGATCGAATACCGTGATAGGGTGGCTGATGATGCTTTGATAGGGCAAATACGCGAAGGAGGTTATATTTCTGGCGACAAAACTTCGCTTAAAATTTCTTATGCCTTTACCGAAACTGCCAAAGAAACCATCCGCACAGTAAGCTTGTTGCCCAACGCGCATAAATACGTACTGGAGCTAAAAAATGGCGTGGCAAGAGATGAACAAACCATTAACCCCTATACCCGCAAAACCAAACAAGAGTATGATGCGGGTGGCGTGGAACCTTATGTACTTCGGTTGATCGACCCTAATGATTCGAGCCAGTACAATTTTAATGTGGTAGATCCTGTAACTGACCTGAGGTTTTACAACAAAACCCGTTATGGTCTGGTAGGCAACATTGTGATCCCTTGTGGTTGCGATATAGGCGCCTGGAACATACGAGTAGAACGCACTGATATAGTGTCTCCCAAGTATGAGAAAAGTTATACCGGAACTGAAGTCAACGCATTTTTCAACGATAATTTCACCATATTTACCCTGCCAGCATTGATGCCTGGCAAGTACAAAGTAACTTTGACCAACCAAGCCACTCCATCCATTGTGTTGGAATCGCCCATCATTAATTTGAGCAAGGGTTGGAAAACCTACGAATTTGAGTACCGAAATCCTTTGCAGCTCACGGCTCAAATTGTGCAAAAAATAGGCAGGGTAGAGCAAAACCTGGATTCCGCCACTGGCTTATCAAAGTTAAAGGCGCAGTTGGTTGATTTGACTGCCGAGGAGTATTGTACCGATTCGGACAAATATATCTTAGAAAAAGAAGTAGGCTACTTGATGGCACTCCAGGCTTTTGAGCAGTATAACGACAAAAAGTGTTTTACCAAAGGGGTGACCTATAAGTTTACTGGAGATTTGGGCGAAGCTGTAGCTCAAACTGATGGATCTACCGGGCAGGACTCGCTGGTATTTCGGACAGGAGAACCCAACTTTTTTGCCCCTCATACCCGAAGGTTGAACGTAACGGTAACCCATGAGCAACGCACTATCCAAATACCCATTGATGCCTACGTGACAGGCACCATACAGTTTAACAATGACTTTACTTTTGAGGCACCAGCCAATATTCTTGCTGTATTGCATGATCCTCCTGGGGGCAATAGTTCGACCTCGCTTTCCGAAAATGTGAGTTTTTCGTTTTCCGAAAACATTTCGCACGAAGGTGGTTCTGAGGTTAACATTGATTTCTCTACAGGCTTGAATAAAACCTATTATACTGGATATTGGGCTGGTGTAGGGGGTGGAGCCTTATTTCTTGAAAAAGTAATAGATACTGAAGAAAAGTTTAAGTTTAAGGTCACCGAGAATTTTAAATTTGGCGGTCAGAATACCCGAAGTGCCGAAGTAAGCCTCAACCAAACGGTGAGCACTTCAAACAACCCAGATTTGCCTGGGCTCCCCAGTGATGTGTATGTAGGGTATGCGCCCATCATTCATGTGGGCAAAGGTAAAACCCTCAAGGTAGAAAACTGCCAGCCAGTGTATAATGAAAGTGCCGACGTGATGAGACCTGATCGTTCTCCGTTTTTTGCCATTACCCATCAGCAAGTGTTGGATGTAACCATTCCTAACCTGGAGCTTTTGAAAGCTGCCACTACCAATCAGGATTCTATAGGTATGTACCAGCAGCAAATAGATGGCTGGCGCCAAATTGTAGCCAACAATGAACAGGTACACGCCAATGCTGCTTCTTTGCCTAAGTTTGAGGTGGTAAACAATGCCGGGTCTAGAAGTTTCCCTGAGTCTATTGCCTTTGCAGCCGGAGCCAATGTGTCTTTCGAATTGACCGATATGAACAGTAATGGGGGTGGTAGCTCAGCAAACACCAACACCAGCATTAGCAAGGACTTTAACAAGAGTTTTAAAATATTTGGAGCCTTGGTACACTTGAGGTCTAATGTAAGAGGTTACCACGAGTATGAGAAAACTACCAATACGGATGGATCTAACAAGAAGACTTATAGCTTTGAACTTTCCGACAGCGATTTGGGCGACCAATTTGATGTATTAATCAGGCGGGATGGCAACCATACGTATGCTACCCCAGTGTTTAAAACTGTGGCGGGTAGAAGTATGTGCCCGGTAGAAGTAGGCACTCAACCTCGTCAGGGGCTAGAGATTACCTCAGACGTGCAAACCGGAGTGGCCGATCTGGATGATCAGGTAGCGTTTAATGTAACCTTAAAAAACACCCAGGTAGCCATTGAACCCGCTAATGGGGGATACCATAAAACTTATGGCCTGAAGGTGCATGATAACAAAGGAGCCATTATAAAGTATGAGGGGGTATTAATGAATGAAGCCACCAAACCTATTGTGTTGGATGCCCAGGGGCTGGGAGCTATTAAAAATGGTTTGCTGACTATAGAACGTAATCCTGCTTCTGCGAAAACAAAGTTTGAGAACATTCCAGTAGTTTTTTATGCTTTATGTGAAGAAGAAAATGGCTCGTTGGGCTATTACGAAAGTAATGTAAAACCCAGCACGGGTATAAACCTGGTAGATACTTTGTATTTATCGGCAGAGTTTCATCGTCCTTGTGTAGAGCGCATTGAAGTGTTGAAGCCTACCAATCACTGGGTAGTAAATAGCCAGTCTGACAACAAGTTGGACTTGGTGTTTAAGATCAACCACCCAGATGCTTCTATGGATAAGTTGCTCATTGAGTACGCCACTGCACAAAGCAATGTGCCTCACCTTTTGGAGGAAATCGTTGATCCGATAACTACCCTGACCAAACGAGCCGATGGCTACTATGTGTATACAGTAGATGTAAGTGGGTTAGTAGATGGTGAGTATAGCATTCGTTTGGTGCCTCAATGCGGCATTGGTACTGAGCTTTGGCGTAAGCAACATGCCACTGATTGGATTGCTGGTAGTATTTTTCGTACCAAGCCTGTTTTTGTAGCGTTTACTCCTCATAATGGCGGATTTTTGGAGCAGGGCGAAATCAAGGCTACCCTTGACCGCCCGATCAAGCAAGCTGGATTGAATTCACTCAATATTTCGTTGCGGGGTATTCTCACGGGCAAGGTGTATACCGCCCAATCAATACTATTAGATCAGGCAACAGACTCTTTGTGGGTGCCCGACCAGGCAGTGCTGGATTTGGACTCGATGTATACCGTAGAGTTTTGGGTAAAACCCAGCCAGTTGCCAAGTCAGGAAGTGTCTATCATCGAGAAAGGCAGTAACTTTAGAATCTCGCTGACTGGTGATGGTAAAATCAACAATGGTCGCCAAGTATCCTCTCAGGCTTTGTCAGTAGGTAGCTGGACCCACGTAGCAGTAGTGCACGATGGCAACCATAACATCAAGACTTATTTTGATGGAGTACTGGTAGCTAATTTGAGTCAGGTGCCCCCTTTTACGACCAACGATGAGGCATTGGTGGTAGGCAAGCAAGCAAATGGTACTGCTTTTATGGGCGCTTTGGACGAAATCAGGGTTTGGAATATAGCGAGGTCTGATGCTCAAATTGGAACCGATAAAGCCCGCATGTTGACTGGAAACGAGGCTGGTTTGCAAGCTTATTATGTGTTAGACAACAATGCTTTGGGGGCAGAAGAGTTACGTGACTTTACGGCTAAAACCAAAGGTACCAAAGCAGTAGGTGTGGCATGGGTAGAAAAAGAAGAGGCAGCACCTATCAATGCAGAAAGTGTAGTGCAAAGCGTGCCCATAGATGTGGTTTTGTCGGGTGACTGTGAAATCATCATTAAGCCTAAGAGCAATTTCCCTGACTATTACCTCGAAGGAGCCATACTTACGGCTTCTATTGGTCCTGATGCCGTACTAGATTATTATGACAACAAGGCCGATGCGACCAGCTGGAGCTTTATGGTAAACAAAAATGCCCTGAGTTGGGACATCAACAATACCGAAATTACCCAGCCTTTGGGACAGGCCACCGAGTTTTCGGCAAGTTTGGTAAATACCGGAGGAATTGCGGATACCTATAGGTTTGAAGGTTTACCTACCTGGCTTACTTTACGCAATAAGAGCCTAAATACAACCTACAATTTGCCTGGCGGCTTTACACATCGGGTAGATTTTAGAATTGATGCGAATTTAACCGCTGGAGAACATGAGGGTTTTATGAAGGCTTACACTCCTCAAGGCATTGAGAAGTTCCACATCAAAGTGGTGGTGTCGGCAAGTGTAGCACGTAATGTAAGGTTGGTAAAACTTACCTTGAGTCCTGTAGGCGAAGCTGGAGCCGAAGCGCCTGGCTATAGTTTAGAGCAAAACCATCCAAACCCGATGAGTGATCTTACCAGAATTGACTATAGTCTGCCTGAAGCTGGCCATGTCGAAATCAATATTTATAGTTTGGCAGGTCAAAAAATAAATACCTTGGTTTCAGAAAATCAATCAGCAGGTAAGCACACCATCACCTGGAACCGAAAAGACAAAAGTCGACAGCGGGTAATTGCTGGTGTGTATGTGTACGAACTTAAATGCAATGGTACCCATATTCGCAAGCGGTTAATAGTAAAGTAAGTTAGCCTACTTGGGTGTGCGTTTTTTCTGTAGCAACCTTTGCGCAGGCTAATCCCATTTACAAATGTAGGGTCAGGCGTGCCAAGGTAACCAAATACTTAACCAACCCTTCGGAAACTTCAGGTTTTCGGAGGGGTTTTTTATTAAAACTGTGGCCACTATTTGTTTAAGGAAGGGTTATGAGAAAGGCAAAAAATCCTCAAAAGAGTTTCTGGAGAGGTTTCCAGTCATTTTTGAGGATTTTTTGCCTCTGTAAAATTTTAAGTCAGGGAATTAATTATTTTCTACTAAGGAATGGTGAGAAATTAAATTACCATTCTTGAGGTAGAGGTTTTGTTTTGAGACGAGGCTATTTTTTGCGC
>NZ_CANLRP010000215.1 GCF_947493425.1 uncultured Microscilla sp.
GATAAATACATCTTTGAAAATATTCAAAATATTGAAATATTTATATTAAAAAACTTGAATTTTAAGATAGTATCTATCGACTAAATACTATGGACTATTGAAATAGAGAAGGGCATAAAAAAAAAGATGCCTGGAGGAAGCGGCGTTGCCAGCTTTGCCCTCCAAGATCTTTCAACCAGCTATGGAAAGAAAGATTGAGTTGACTAATAATCTTTATCAACCAGCCCTAAAGATTATCCTCTAATCATTTCTTACGAAACAAATATAGGGGTTCACTTCTTGATTGGCTACTACAATTAGATAAAGGGTTGAAAAATATCGGTCAATGCACTGCTCTATTCGATAAACTGTATAAAACCATAGGTGAATGTATTACTTTTGCCTTCCCTCCTACTTTCGTTTCTTACGTGAGTTGCGTTTACTTCCTTTGTTTTTTGCGTTATCTTTTTTAGGAAAATCTTTCGTTTTTTTCTTCTTATCGTGAAATGCTCCTTTATAGTCAGGATCTTCTTTGCGTTTTTGCCTATCTATTTCTTTGGCAATCAATTGTGCTTCGTCAAAAGGCGTTTTGGGAATTTCTACGGCTGCCGGAATAGGTGCTGCTGGCACTTGCATACGTATAATTTGCTCAATTTTTTTCATATGGTACACATCTGCCTCGGTGATAAAGCTAATGGCTTTGCCCGACTGCATAGCGCGCCCGGTACGCCCAATGCGGTGTACATAATCTTCGTAAATCAATGGAATATCAAAATTAATTACATGGCTTACCAAGGTAACATCAATGCCTCGTGCCACTACGTCGGTACCTACCAAAATACGAATATCACCACTTTTGAAAGCATTCATGGAGTTAATACGGGTATTTTGCCCTTTGTTGGCGTGAATGACCCTTACCTGATCTTCTGAAAACTTGCGGGCAAGAAACTTATAGACCGAATCGGCATTTTTGCGGGTACGGGTAAAAATCATTACTCGGTTGAAAGTTTCCTCATCGGCAAGAAAGTGGTACAATAAATTAATTTTAGTTTTGATATTGGGCGTTTCGTACAATACCTGTTCTACAGTTTCGGCGGTAGTAGCCTGGGGAGTTACCTCTACAAATTCGGGGAACTCAAGAAAATCTTCCGAAAGCTTTTGCACTTTTTCGGGCATTGTAGCCGAAAAAAGCAGGTTTTGACGCTTTACAGGGATAATCTCAAGTATGCGATTGATCTGTGGCATAAAACCCATATCCATCATTTTATCTGCCTCATCCATTACCAGGGTGTTGATGTCTTTCAGCACCAACTCTTCACGACTATACAAGTCGAGCAAGCGCCCTGGAGTGGCAATGACAATGTCTACTCCTGCCTGAATGGTTTCTATTTGGGTTTTGGGTCCCAGCCCTCCATATACACAAGTAAACCTGATGTCGGTATGTTGGCTGTAGGTTTCTACTGCTTTCTCTATCTGAATTGCCAGCTCACGGGTGGGTGCCAAAATCAAGGCACGAGGATGCATGCCTTGTGCATATTTTATTTTCATAAGTATAGGCAACACAAAAGCAGCTGTTTTACCTGTACCAGTTTGGGCTACTCCCATTACATCGTGCCCGGCAAGCACCAAAGGGATGGCTTTCTCCTGAATAGGGGTGGGATTTTCGTAACCTGAGCTGGTGATTGCCTGAAGTAGTTGTTTGTTTAACTTAAAGTCTTCAAAAGTTGCCATAATTATAGGAAATGGAGTTGTCAAAAGTTTGCAAAATTAGCCAATATATATGGTAACTAACAGGCAAAGAATAACTTTTCGTTGATTGAACCATAAAACCGTGTTCGTTGCTTGTTTGAGGCTCAATAAAAAAAGGCGCACATTGAATTAAATGTACACCTTTTGAATTCTGAAAAATGCTTTACGACCACTAAAATGCCTTGATAATACTTAGGTAAAGGGGCATTCCCAGCGTAATATTCAGCGGGAAAGTAATGGCCAGTGCCATAGGTATATACAACCCCGGATTGGCCTTGGGAGCAGCTAGTTTCATGGCCGCAGGTACCGCTATATAAGAAGCACTGGCCGCCAAAATAGCAAACAAAAACTGGTTACCGTGGCTTTGGGTCACTACTTTGCTTATAATGGCTACTGTGCACCCGTTGAAAATAGGCATAATCAATGCAAATAATAATGGCAACCAACCTTGGTCTAAAAAAGAAGAAAGTTTTTTGCCACTGGTGATGCCCATATCTAACAGAAATACCGCAAGAAAACCCTTAAAAATATCGGTAGTAAAAGGCTTGATACCCTCTGCCTGCTTTTCGCTTGCCAAAAACCCAATGATTAAACTACCTATGATGAGCAATACACTGCCATTGGTCACTGCATGCCGCAATACTTGTTTAAAGGAGGTTTCGTTATTGCTGTTACGCTTGCGAAACAAACGCATGAGCAATACCCCAATAATAATAGAAGGTGCTTCCATCAATGCCATTACAGCCACCATTTGTCCACCAAACTCCATTCCCTGGGTTTCGAGAAATGAAATGGCCGTAACAAAAGTAACGGCACTTACCGAACCGTAGGCAGCGGCTATAGCTCCGGCATTGTCTACCCCTATGCGCTTACGCAAAATAAAAAATGAGTAAATGGGCACTACCAGCGCCAGCAATACCCCAAAGAGTAAAGAAAAGAATATTTCGCCATTGAGCGGACTATGCGACAACTCTTGCCCTCCCTTGAAACCAATAGAAAACAGCAGATACAAGGAGATAAATTTAGACGAGTTTGCCGGAATCTCCAGGTCACTCTTTAGTTTTACTGCTATAATTCCAAGAAAAAAAAACAACAATGCTGGATTAGTCAAATTGTCAATCAGCAAGCTAAGATCCATTGAATTAACTTTTTAGTTATAAAATATATATGAACAATTAATCAGTTTCGTCATGCGATCATCTTTGTAAAACCCAGTGTTACCCGCAAAAACAGGCAATCTCACTTGTAAGGTAAACTACTTATGAAATTGCCTGGTTTTGTTCAGCCCATGGCTTTGTAAGAATAGTAAAAAATCACTATTTATATTTAAAGACCGGATCTAAATGGTCGGTTGTGTTTACAGTATGGTTTAAGTTTTGAAGCTTGCCATTTTCTATATTAAACACCCAGCCATGAATGTAAGGAAACTCTCCTTGTTTCCACTCCTCTTGTATAAAAGAGAGCTTTGATACATTATTGACTTGCTCTTTTACATTCAGCTCAATAAAGCGGTGTTCCCGCTCAACCGGGTCTTCGATGGCTTCAAGCTCTTGTTGGTGTATTTGGTATACATTTTTAATGTGTACAATCCAGTTATCCAACAAACCATAAGAATCATTGCTCATGGCTGCTTTTACTCCTCCACATCCGTAATGCCCACAAATAATAATGTGCTTTACGTGAAGTGCTTTTACTGCATAATTTACCACGCTTAGTAAATTATAGTCTGTATGCACTACCATATTTGCCACATTGCGTTGTACAAAAATAGACCCTGGCAATGAGTTAGTAATCTCTTCGGCAGGGACGCGGCTATCTGCACAACCGATCCATAAAAACTGGGGGTGCTGCCCCTCTGCCATACTGTCGAACAAATCGGGGGTAGACTCTGTCGTACTTTTTACCCAAATTTCGTTTCCTTTCAATAATTCATTAAAGGTATTCGCCATATTATAATATGATTAAAGTTTTAGTAAAATTGCCTATAAACACGCTGTCCTGAAAAGACTATAATTCATATATAGCATTTTTTTTCTCTAAAAATTAATCATACAAAGGGAAACCTTCAAAATTGAGAGTAAACTTATTGCGGTGCAAGTATATTGCTTTTTGCTTTAAAAGTAAAACTATCATTATTGATTTTATTACTCTCTCATCTGTTCAACACCGAATAATTCAGCCAATTTACCCCGTTTTGCTTAGCATTATCAACTATTTTTTACCTAAAAACATTTTTTTGTCCATCGTTTATATGCTGAGTAAGTATATAATATTGTAGATATTTTTTTGATCTGCCTACCTCAAACAACAACACTATGACAAAGAAAAGACGTTTGCTCAAAACCCAGCTATTGTCCGGATACCTATCAGTAGTATTATGGATATCTTCTATTTTTAAAGTATTGGTGCTTATTGGGGTGGCTTTAGCCTTCTTTCTTAGCAGCTACATGAAGAGCAATGAATTGGCCAACACAAGCTCTCAAGGAGTACAAAAGGGATACTCTGACGAATGGGTTAAGTTTTTCATCTGGGCTTTTAGCATACACTTAGTGGTGTTGATATTGGTGTGGTTTTATCGTGTATACAAAAACCTACAAATTATAGGCATACACACTAAGTATTCGCCATTATGGGCACCTTTTTCTTTTTTCGTCTGGGGCTTCAATTTATTTGTACCTTATCAGGTAATGCAAGAGGTTTGGGCAAAAACCCAACGCATAGGTTTAAGCAAAGAAAAAGCACGTTATATACCTCAAAGCAGCAGTTTGGTAGTAATATGGTGGGTTACATGGGTCTTGTACACTGGGCTTTTCATCATTGTTTATGTACCACCTATGTTTGGCATACGCCCGCAACTTGGCATGAGTGCTATTATTGTTCTACCCATCATTATCAACAATATATTCCTGTTGTCTACTATTTTAGATATTACCCTGTTGGCGTTGATTACTCAAATAAGGCGGTTCGAACAAGCAGCGATACAAAGGCTCAGGGCATTGAAAGCCCAAAAACAACAAGCACAAGAGACAATGTAAAAGTTAACGTTGCCAGCGGTTTTGGTAAAGTACTACTACTGCAGCAATGGCACCTACCAACAAAGAAAATAGCATTTGGGTAAGATGGATGACAGTGGCCAAGGTGAGCGCTGGGGTGGCAGCAATCAAGAAAGGGGATAAACTCAAACCTTTGGTTACCAGAAAGTGATAGGCACCCATGCCCCCACCTTGTATGGGCACCGACTTGCCTATGCTACCCAATACCAGTAAAAACAAGCCTCCCTGGATGCCCAGCGACTGGGTAGCAGGCATAGAAAAAAACCAACAATAGGTCATCAGAAAGTAACAAAACCAAATAAATAGGGTGTGCCCCAAGAATGACCAGGGGTGGCGCATATTGCGAATACTCATCAAGCCTTTGAGCACTTCTACTATAAACTTGCGTATTTTCAAAAACCAGTGCCGCTTAATAAGTACCCGCCACAACAGCCCCAATAAAAGTAAAAACCCCACTCCAACCACTGCCAATAGGTATAACGCATTTTGTTTTTGTCGCAATAACTGTCCAAATGGAGCAAAAATATATTGTCGAAGAAAATCTGCAGCAATGTCGAACTGGAAAAAGAAAGTGAAGACGACCAACAAAAACAAACAAAAAACATCTATAGCACGCTCCGCCACTACTGTACCCACGGTGGCTTCAAACCCAACATTTTCGCTGCGCCGTACTGCCACACACCTCGACACCTCGCCCAAACGAGGCACGCCCAGGTTAACGAAGTAACCAAACATAAGCGCCCACCATACATTCACTACCGATACGGGCTTGTTTTGGTCTATTTTGAGCGGGTCAAGCAGCAATTTCCAACGCATAGCCCGGCTCGCATGTCCCAATAACGACACCCCCAACACTGGTATGCCCCAGCTATAGTTTACCTTGCGTAGCTCTTGGGCAATCAATGTAAAGTTTTGCCCCTTAAATGCCAACCAAAGTAAGGCAACCCCTAACACCAGGAAGAAAATATTGAAGAGTGTTTTTTTCATTCAGCGAATCATTGGATATTTAGGAATGGTGTAAAAATAAATTTCTATAGTAACGCTAAAATATTTTGTTGCTAGACGCGGTACGGCAATATCCAGTGGATGTTGAGCGAGCTTGAGGGATGGTCGGCTAATAGCAGCACTATTCGGCTATTTTTTAACAAAGTATAGCCTCAAAAGATGAGGTTAAGAATGTAAATTTATTTTGGTACCATTCCTTAGAGTACTCACAGGCTTTTAAAGATTTTCTGCACCTTTAGAAGGGCTTCTGCCAATTGATCTACCTCAGCCAAGGTGTTATATACCGCAAAAGAGGCCCTTGCGGTACCCGGCACGCCCAAACGACGCATCAATGGCATAGTACAATGGTGTCCGGCACGAATGGCTACCCCCGACTCGTTCAAAACAGTGCCTATGTCGTGAGGGTGTACCTCATCGAGCAAAAAAGAAATAATACTACTTTTGTCCGAAGCAGTCCCCACGATTTTTACACCATCGATTGTGCTGAGTTTTTGGGTGGCATACTCCAGCAATTGCTTCAGGTGCGCCTCTATATTGGGCAAACCCAAAGCTTGAATATAGTCTATAGCAGCACCCAACGCAATGACTCCGGCAATATTGGGGGTGCCTGCTTCAAATTTATAAGGAATACGATTAAAAGTGCTTTGTTCATAGGTTACTGTTTGAATCATTTCGCCCCCATATTGGTAAGGTTCCATGGCCTCAAGGTGGGCAGCTTTGCCATACAACACCCCTATGCCAGTGGGGGCGTACATTTTATGCCCCGAAAACACAAAAAAATCACAGTTCAGCGCTTGTACATCTATAGCTCGATGCGACACACTTTGGGCTCCATCAATCAACACTGGTATTTGCTGTTTTTTTGCCAAAGCAGTCATTTCACCTATAGGGTTTACAGTGCCCAAGGTATTGGAAATATGCACCAACGCCACCATTTTAGTTTTTTCGCTTAGCATTTGGGCATACTCGTCCAGCAATACCTCTCCCTTATCGTTGATGGGTACAATGCGTAAACGCGCCCCGCACTGTTTGCACAGTGCTTGCCAGGGTACCAGGTTTGAGTGATGCTCCATTGCCGACACCACTACCTCGTCGTTTGGCTGTAGTTGAGGTGCCAAAAAAGCCTGCATCACCAGGTTTATACTTTCGGTAGTACCACGGGTAAACACTACCTCGTGAGCATTTGCGGCATGGAGCAAGTTTTTTACTTTGGTTCGGGCAATTTCGTAGTTTTGGGTGGCTTGTTGGGCAAGATCATAAATGCCTCGGTGAATATTGGCATTGCCTGTCTCATAAAACGTATTGATACAGTTGATTACCGAAGCAGGTTTTTGGGTGGTGGCAGCATTGTCGAGGTAAGCCAATGGTACTTTTTTTTGTGCTCCTCGGCTAATTAGAGGGAAATCAGCGCGTACCTTTTGGATATTTATCATGATGTATGGCAGACTATGTTTTGGTTTGGCACTTTGGGCATAGTTAAACTATTTTTGGCTGTTTACCAAAAAAGTAATGCTGTATCACATTATGCCTCTGCATCAGCCCTTACCCCTATGACCAAAATATCGTCAATTTGTTCATGGGTACCAGGTTCACCCGAAGCAGATACTTGCATCCATTCGTTGAGGGCACGGTTCAACACACGTTTTTGTTCGGGCATAGCGTAGGCAGAGGTTTCAAGCAACAATTCGCGAAACCGTTTTTTCATAAACTTTTTGCCCTCTTCTCCTCCAAACTGACTCTGAAAACCATCTGAATACATATAAAAAGTAGTAGGGACAGATATGTCGATGGCGTGGGTGGTAAACTCGATGCCGTCATTGTCTTGACGATGCCCATTGATGCTGTACACGTCTCCTTTTATTTCGTTTATTTCACCATTCTGTACCACTATCAAAGGGTTTTTGGCTCCGGCAAAATACAGTATTTGCTTCTCTTGGTCGATGACACACAGAGACATATCCATTCCTTCGCGTAACATCGTATTTTCGCTCTTAAGTATTTGCCTGAGTATGCCATCCAAACAAAACAAGATCAAGTCGGGGGTATGTATTTTACTTTGTACAATAATATGGCTCAAAGCCTGCACCCCCAGCATAGTCATAAAAGCGCCCGGTACCCCGTGTCCGGTACAGTCAGCCACTACCAGAAAAACCCGGTTTCTATCTTTTTCGCACCAATAAAAATCGCCTGATACCACATTGCAAGGGCGAAATAAAACAAAATGTTCTGGTAAGTATTTTTGCATTACACTGTCAAGCGGCAAGGTAGCTTGTTGTATTCTTTGTGCATACCTTATGCTCTCCATTATATCATGGTTTTTTCGGTCGAGCTGTTGGTATACTTGAGCATTGTCTACGGCAATGGCTACGTAGAGCGACAAGTTTTTGAGCAAGTCGAGATGATAATCACTATAGGCGTTTTTTTTATAACTATGTACAGCAATGACTCCTATAGTTTTTTGTTGTATAATCAAGGGAATATACATAACCGACTGGGGCAAATCTACCATCAGGTAGTTGTGCAAACGGTCTATTTCTATGTCAATGTTTGCTATGTACTTTTGGTACTCCTGCTGTACATCACCCATCTTTATTGGTTGACTGTTTTCTACACACCATACTACCAACTGGTTTTTGTTGGCAGTGCTCACTGGGTAGCGCTGGTTGCGTTTGCCGTGTACAATGGTCAGTTTAAAAATAATGCGGTCGTTGTGAGGCTCATACAACCCAATGCCAAAATTGGTCACATCCATTAATTCATTGATATGACGATAGATAGCAGTAAGCACCTCATCAAGATCGAGCGAAGCAGTAATTTCTTGCCCTATATCGGTGAGCAACTGAATGCTCTGATAGGCTTGCTCTAAGTAGTTGTGTTGAGTTTGCAACTCCTTTTGCTGTTGTTTAACCGCCTGATTTGCCTCGCTCAGCTTTTGGTTATTACTACGTTGTTTGTTGTAATAAAACACTAAAAAACCAATGATCAATGTAGCCAGCAACCCGCCAAAAGTGAAATTATAAAACATCTGTGTTTTTTCCTGGGCGGCTTGCGCCAGCTTTTGTTTTTGGGCTTGTACCATCTGTAGCGAGTCGGCTCTCTTCTCTAGCATGTGCTTGTACTCCAGCTGCGCCATTTTTTTTATATTGTCAGAGTTAAACAAGCTGTCGGTCATTTTCTTAAACAACACCAGGTTTTTGTAAGCAAGCCAAGGTTTTTGGGTTGCTTCGTAGGTTTTGGCAAGGTATTCTGCCCCATCTTTTACAATGCGTGGGTTACCCAATTTAGTAGCCAATGCTACCCCTTTTGTCAAACAAGTCTCTGCCTGAGCATATTCTTGCGCTATATAATGACCAACGCCCAAGTCTATCCATACTTCCGCCGACCTTCCCTGCTGCCCTATTTGTTGTTGTAAGGCAAGCGCCTTTTCAAAATATTTTTGTGCTTTTTCGGGTTGCTGTTGCTTTAGGGCAAGTCTGCCCAAGTACAGAAAGCCATTTGCCACGCCGCTTTGGTGCCCTATTTGTCGGTTTACTTTCAGTGCCTTTTCAAAAAAATGAAGCGCTTTGTCATACTTGCCTTCGTATTGAAAGATCAAACCTTTGTTGTTATAATTACCAGCAATCGCTCTTTTGTCTCCTGTATGGGTATTTATTCTAAGGGCTTTCTCAAAAAACTCCAGCGCCTTGCTGTCGTTGCCTCTGCTACGATAAATCAACCCAATGTTGTTGTAGTTGAGCGCCATTATTCGTTGGTTTTCGGTTTGTAGGCTTATTCTCAGCGACCTCTGAAAAAACTCTAAAGCAGTGGGGTAGTTTCCTTGTTGTTGGTGTAATTCTCCCATATTGTTTAGTGCCAGCGCCATCCCCCTTTTTTCTCCTATTTGGCTATTCATCTCATAAGACTTACCCAAAAACTCCAGCGCTTTAGGGTAATTACCTTTCCGGCGATAAATTTCTCCCATGTTGTTGTAGGTGGCCGCCATTCCTTTTTTATCTCCTACCTTTGTCTTGGCATCCAACGATTTCTGAAACCATTGCAACGTTTGGGCATATTTTCCCTGGTAGAAATACACTCCCCCTAAACCATTGTAGGCATCACCTACCCCTTTGTAATAGTTGTTGGTACGCGCTATTTTCAAACCTTGCTTATAAAGTTGAGAAGCGGCCTCATAATGGCCTTTTTGCATAGTGATCCACCCTAAGTGATAATAAGCATCGGCTATGCCCTCAGGGTAAGGTATTTTCTCTGCCAACTGAATGGCCTCGTTGGTATAATAAGCCACCAGGGTAGAATCAGCGCTGCGGTATTGGTAGGCAATCAGGTTATAAGTATTGACCTTTTCTTTTTGAGAAATGTTTTTCTTGAGTGCTTGCTGCAAAGAATCAACCTTTAGACTATTCTGCGCCCAACCACAAGGCAATGCCCATAAAAGCATGTGTACAACAATACATAGTCTAAATATACTCATTCAATGATTGAAAATTGGTTGGTTTCAAGTTAATCAATTTGAGTTGAAATTCTAAATATTTTTATGTTTGCGTCATTTACCCCATAATAATAACACCTTAAACCCTGAATAACAAACAGTTGCTTGCAATCAAAAGGTGTGATATACTCCGCCTTTTTTAGTTTTGGTATCGTTATAACAAAAGTTCTGGCGATTTGTTCCTAATAGTGTATGCCCGATCAGTGTACCTGGATCATGTATCTATATTGTTTGAAGCAACCAAAAAAAGCCCTTGTGTCAGCAACACAAAGGCTTCGATGTTATGAATAATAATAGTTAGTAATCAGCTTTCACCTTACCCAATGTTTATTTCACGAGCTGGTTTGGGCTTAGCCTCTTCTTTTTGAGGCAAGTGAATGCTCAAAATGCCGTTTTCATATTTGGCATTTACTTTTTGAGTATCTACACTTTCGGGCAAAGTAAAGCTTCTTTTGAACGAGCTATAACCAAACTCTTTGCGCGTATATTTCGTGGCATCTTCAGTGTTGGTTTCTTTGGCTACGTCTGCTTTTACAGTAAGCAACTGCTTGTCTATATCTATCTTCAAGTCTTCTTTGTTTAAGCCTGGAGCAGCTACCTCTATCAGATAGTCTCCGTTGAGTTCGCTGATATTAACCAATGGGCTGTTTTTTACGGTATCGGTGCCCACTACTTTGTTGATGTCGCGGTTAAAAAAATGATTAAACGCGTGATTGTACAATGGTTTGGTATAAAATTTTACTAGTGACATAATTTTTTTTGTTTTAAGTTTTTAAAATATTGTTGAGTAAGGGAGTGTTCAAAAAATAGTCTCCTAATTTTTCACAAGAAATTTTGTCTTGATATGAGGCATTTTTTGCGCCCATAGCAGCGCTACGGGCAAAAAAAATAACGAAATATCAGGGCAAAAGGTCAATTAAAAATCGGTATGTTATTTTTTGATTGCTCCCTAAAATTTCTAAATCAAAATCGGTTAGCCATGGATCAAACTGAATACCAATGCCAAAAAAAACGTTTTTCACGCCATTTTGTCTGCAAATAAATTTTATCACACTTGAAAACAAGACTTATTGTCATACAAAGTATTTTTTACACTTTCATATTGTCACGTTAAAGGTTTTTCAAATTTCGATTGGATGCTACACTGAGGTGTTTATATTTGTACTAAGTACCAAGGCAGAATTAAATATAATGGATAGGTGTAACCACCATACGATGCGTGAGTTACCCTTACTTGTGGCTTATAGCTAATTACTTGTTACTTAAAAAACCAAATTATAACACTTTATTAAACAATAACTATGGCACTTAGATTAGGTGACGAAGCGCCCAACTTTACGGCGCAAACTACAGAAGGAGAAATCAATTTTCATGAATGGATAGGAGATAGTTGGGCAGTGTTTTTCTCGCACCCCGCCGATTTTACTCCAGTATGTACTACCGAGCTAGGCACGGTGGCCAAATACCGCGACAAATTTGAAGCGCGTAATGTGAAAACTCTAGCATTGAGTGTTGATCCGTTAGATTCGCACAAAAGCTGGATTAGTGACATTAACGAAACCCAAAATACCAGTGTAGACTATCCTATAGTAGCTGACCCTGACAAGAGCATTGCTACGATGTATGACATGTTGCACCCCAATGCTTTGACCAACTTGACAGTAAGGTCGGTTTTTATCATTGGTCCAGACAAAAAGATAAAGCTTACGTTGACTTATCCGGCGTCTACGGGGAGAAATTTCGACGAGATTATCCGAGTGATAGATTCGCTACAGTTGACTGCCAACCATAGCGTGGCAACGCCTGCCAACTGGCGAGATGGAGATGATGTGGTAGTATCGCCTGCCATTGCTACCGAAGATATTCCAGAGCGATTCCCGAAAGGGCACACAGTCATCAAGTCTTATTTACGCACTACGCCGCAGCCTAACAAGTAGGCGATGGTGTAATATCGTAACCCAAGTTTTTTTTTAAGAGGCTGGCTCTTCATTCAGGAAGTCAGCCTTTTTCTTTGATACACATAAGCATAAAAAAAGGTGCTACCCACAAAGAGTAACACCCCGCTGTGTCAAGTCTTCCCACAGGGCGACTTGACACCATTAATGAATAGAAGTTTACTAACTTCTCCTCCGAGCTTGCACTCCGAGGATTTTTAATCTGCAAATGCAGTCTTTGGTCA
>NZ_CANLRP010000216.1 GCF_947493425.1 uncultured Microscilla sp.
TGAGCCATGCTCACCAATGAATTGAAAACCAACTTATTTTTGAAAATCCTCAGCTTTTTGTTGAGCAAATGTGTTGGTCTGGCTAAAGCCTTAAGACCAACCCGGAGAAACTCCCACCTCTCGCGAAGGTCTTACCGCAGGGTGACCTGAGCCATGCTCACCGATGAATTGAAAACCCTGAGCTTTTGTGAGCAAATGTGTTGGTCTGGCTAAAGCCTTAAAACCAACCCGGAGAAACTCCCACCTCTCGCGAAGGTCTTAAGTCTTTTATTATGAATGCTCTAAAGCATGTCCTGAAGTGCTTTCAAACTGGCCTCTTCTTCAAAATAATTGAGATGGTGACAAGCCACTTGAGTTATTTCTACCTGGGTGTTTTTACCTAGACTTTTCATAGAGGTAAAATCTACAATCATATCGTTTGCCTCACCTGCATTGACAAAAGTACCTACACTTTTATACATCTGTTCTTTAAACTTAGAGAAGTTGCTACCCTCGGTAGGCTCATAGTTGCGTACATCGCCCGCTAAAACCAAGTAGGGAATACCACTGTCATCGCTGCCGTTCAAATCTCGGATAAAAGAGGAACCCTCTTGCATTTCGGCAAGGGTAGTAGTGAGTTGTTTGCTTTGCTTCATTACGTTTTTAATCGTTTTGAGTAAACCTCCTGCCCAAGCCGCCAATGGTGACAGTATGTTGAGGGTGAGCCCCAGTGCAATAGTAGCAAATTTACGTGCAGTCTCTATATTGCCCAATACCGATCCTTGATTGGGAGGACCCACCAAAATCATTCGGTCTACCAACTCATGCCCTTTACGCTGTTCTACCATCCAACGAGCCACCAAACACCCCATTCCTTGTGCCAAAATGTGCAGCACTTTGCCATCCTCTTTTTTAAAGCCTACTCGGTCAAGCTGATCTTTCAACGACCACGAAATATCATCACGAATAGATGAATTCAGGTTTTCATAGTCAAAGCTCAGTACCAGGTCATACCCTTTATCAGTAATCATGTCTTTTACACCAACCGCCATTTCTTCGGTATCTCCAATGATGCCATGAATAAGGAGCAACACTTTGTTGGCCGACTTTACCTTTTCGGTAATATCATCATTATCTTTGTGCCGTTTAATTTGTGTTCGCCCATTCTTAGCGGTTGTATTTAGGTATTCTACCCAAGCAAGTTGGTAAAGCTTATCAGGGTG
The DNA here is from genome assembly GCF_947493425.1 of uncultured Microscilla sp. Taxonomy (GTDB): domain Bacteria; phylum Bacteroidota; class Bacteroidia; order Cytophagales; family Microscillaceae; genus Microscilla. The sequence goes on from NZ_CANLRP010000216.1 coordinate 1,203, forward strand.
GCGTTTTAACGCAATTTTAAAAAAGGCAAGTTTGAGCGACTTCCCCAAACTACGATTATCTTCTTCTTGTTCTGGAAGGGCGTTGATGGTAATTAAAGTGTGCCCTTCTGCATCAGTATCAACTTCGCCTACCGTCAGCAATTGCGCTCCATCATAAGTCAACGGCAATAACAACTCGTCTTCGTTAATGCTTTCATTGAGTATAATTTTTAGAGGATTTTCGGCAAGTGCTTCGTTGCCTTGGATGTTATTAAACTCTAGTATATGATTGCCCCTTGGCGACTCGCCAAAGTCTACCATAGTGCCTATTTGTTTTTCTAGCATTACAGGCAATACATCCATATAACTGGCACTGCGACTGCCAGGGTTGGATGTGCTCAATTTCAGGTCAGCCGATAGGTAACTGTTTCCTTTAATGATTAGTTTGCCATTATCAACAAGTTGAACTTCGTCTGTTCCCAGTTTGGCGCGTTGGCGTATAGTATGTATGGTAATGGTTTTGGTAAACCAGTTACTTTCCTGGTCAAATTGAGTAAACGTTTGGTCAGCGTCTTTCAAGCTGTTGGTATTGCCTGAGAGTACATACCCTATATCAATCGGTGCTTGCTCCAGCACAGACCCATCTAACTGCTGGGTACTTACCAACAACTTAAAAGTCATTGTACTCTCATTAGCAAAGTATTCATCTAACGCTTCATGATATGCAATTTTATTTTCTTCTTCATTGTAGCTTTCCAGCCAGGTTTTTTGAGTTTCCAAAATAGTGGCGTGGTGAGTGTTGGCTTCAAAGTATTGACTGGTAAGTAGCGCCACCTCATAGTTTTCGTCAAGGTAAATAAGAGAAAAGTACAAGCCTTGGTCTGTATGATTGTTCACCTTAAGCTCAAACTCAGTGCCTTGCCATTCACCATCTACTTTTCTAAAATGGGTAATAACTTCCTCTCCTTCCAGAATATTTCCTTTAGCATCGCAGTAAACAAAATCTATTTGATCAGGGGTTAATTGAGTGGGGGCGTTGTTTAATCCTCTGACTTGTTCCCATTTACTAATGTTGTCCAGTATTTTTAGCAAATCTTCTACTTGGTTTGGGTCATAGTAAGATTTTATACCTTGAACTACCCGGTTATTTTCGTCTAACAAGTACATAGACTGTTGGTCTGCTACCAAATGGTATGTCCCTGCTTGGGGAGTAAGCAGCTTACCCGATTTATCTAGCACCGACACCTTCGTGAAATATTGAATGTGAGGGTGGGCTATTTGTATAGCATATTCTTCGTTTTCATCGCTTCTTATTAATTCGAAATGCGCAGATGGATGAGTTAACATTGCTTTTTGGAGCGCATCGTATCCGGTTTGGTTGCCATACACCAATACATTGATAGATACCATTGGAGGTTTAAGGAAATCAGTCATATATTCTTTGTTAAGGGTTGAAGTTTAATCTTTAATTTATTTTTCATAAGCTCTTATATTTAGCCCAACCCAAAGGTTTTGTCTTGCAGAATACTCCACACAACGTGCAAACAGTTTTTTGTTTGTCTTGTTGATGAGAATATGAGGAGTTTGTTTCTTTGATGTGGTTAAACTGTTGCTATGTAATTTAAAAATAATTTCTAAAAACAGGGAACACAAGCTTTAATAATTTGACAGATGTAAAGCAGTGTTTGGCCAATACCTAAAAAAAACGGGTTTTTTCTAACAAAAACACAGGCGATAAGTTTCCATTTTGTCATCAAGCAAACTATTTTCGCCAACACTACACATATACATTATGATTGTTGACCTTATGGATATAAAGACGTTACAAACTGATATTCACACTGCTTTGGCTGGCTTACAGTACGGCGAGCACCCCGTAGAACTCTACGAACCGATTCGTTATATTATGAGTTTAGGTGGCAAGCGTATGCGCCCTTTGTTGGTATTGTTGGGATACTCTTTGTTTGATACCAACCAACAAAAAGCAATGAACGCAGCTTTGTCGGTAGAGGTGTTTCATAATTTTACATTGGTGCACGACGACATCATGGATGAGGCCCCTTTACGCAGAGGCAAGCCTACCATCCACCAAAAGTGGAATACAAATACAGGCATACTATCAGGCGATGTAATGTTGGTGCAGGCGTATGAGCTATTGCTTGACATAGACAGTGCCCATTTAAAACGAGTCATAGGCAAGTTTAACCGATGTGCCGCCGAAGTGTGCGAAGGGCAACAGTTAGACATGAATTTTGAACACATTGATGCAGTACCTGAAGCTGATTATTTGAATATGATCAGGCTCAAAACAGCGGTATTGTTAGGCTATAGCCTGGAACTGGGTGGTATTGTGGCCAATGCCAACGAAGTAGCTACTGATTTGCTCAATGGGTTTGGGGTAAACATTGGGGTGGGGTTTCAATTAATGGACGACTTGTTGGATGTCTATGCCGATGCAGCTAAGTTTGGCAAACAGGTAGGGGGTGATATTATTGCCAATAAAAAAACTTTTTTGCTCATCAATGCCCTTAAACTCGCTGAAGGCAAAACCAAGCAAGCTCTTGAACACTGGCTAAGTTTGACTGAGTTTGACAAAGCTGAAAAGGTGCAGGCAGTGACTGAAATTTATAACCATTTAGGGATCAAAGCACTAACCGAGGCCAAAATGAATGAGTATTTCGATAGGGGCTTGCAACAGTTAGACGCTATTGAGGCAAACGAGGCTGCCAAAGCTGCTTTACGTACTTTTACTATACAATTGATGAACCGCGACAGGTAACAGGGTTTGCGAAGTTTGCGTACCATGATAAAAACCAATATAACTTATGAATGATTTTGTAAAGCCTGATGGTAACATCTACTTATCAGTAATTATAATTGCTATCACGGTAGGAATCAGCCTATACGCTGATAAAAACCGTTTGTTTAAATCTAAGTGGATTTTTAACCCTTATGTAATTGAATCACGCAAAGAATATTATCGTTTTTTATCTTCCGGTTTTATTCATGGCGGCAGCACCCACTTGCTGTTCAATATGCTTACCCTGTTCTTTTTTGCCCGCCAGGTAGAGCTTATTTATGGGGCGGTTTTTCCAGGGTATGGTAGCATTATGTTTGTAGTCATTTATTTGACTGGAATCATCATTGCGAGCATCCCTGCTTATGTCAAGCATCGAGGTAACCCGGCTTACAATGCCTTGGGTGCATCAGGAGGCGTATCTACCATTGTGTTTGTATCTATCTTATGCCTGCCTACCAGCAACATAGGTTTTCTTTTGCTGCCATTTGTGTCTTTTCCCGCGTTTTTTCTAGGCATTGCCTACCTGTTATACTCTTATTATATGGCAAAAAACTCAAACGATAACATTGGGCATGAAGCACACTTGTTTGGCGCCTTGTTTGGCATAGCCACTACTATAGCTTTTGTGCCAGGTGTAGTTCCGCGTTTTTTTGAGGCTATAGCCAATTGGAAGGGATTTTTTTAGGGGAAACTTATTGCCAATAGCCATTGTTTTTCCGTTAATAATTGTATATTTTAGGTTTTACACTAAAAAACCTTATGAAAATTGGTTAAAAATTGTAAACCCCAATATTTTTTAACGTATTAGTAAGGGAGTTTGCAATAAATAGTCTCCCAAGTTTTGGTGTATGGTTTTGATCAAAGACCAGGCGCATTTTAAGGGCATAGCAGCGCTACGGCCGCAAGGTGCAACGAAGTATTTGGACAAAAAAATCGCCAAAAATGGGTAGCTTATTTTTTGTATGCTCCCTAAACACGGTTGGACTCTAAAAATTACCTGGCTATATGACGATACTTGTATATTTTATTGTTTGTTTATTTTGTTTTTCTCTCATTACCTGGGTAATGGTACGTTCTATTATACGTCGCGATGGTTACCCACCCAACAATGACGATGATGGTGGAATGCCGGGTGGCAATGACTTCCCTATCATAGGTTTGCCTCCAGGTGGTAATATAGAAGATTTATTGGTAGACCGCTGGCACGACGATGTGGTATCGCCTTCAAGCAAACCCAGTTTTTAGCACCCATTATGTCTGTCAGGTGTACAAAACTTAAAACGCCCTATCAAGTTCATTAGAACCTGATAGGGCGTTTTTATATCTCTTTACTTTTTTTATCTGTTCCCTCAAAAAATACTTATTTACCTGGCTTAAGTACTGTTATTCAGCACACCTTACTTGTAGCGTTGTTGTTATTAATTAACCCAAGTTGCAGCATATAAACTGTAAAAGCTTAACTTCCGGTTATTTGTATATTTCAGGCATGGACAATGGACAACTTGAAGCTTGTCGCTTGTACCTTGCAACTTCAATTAATTAGCCAATTTTAAAGTGTCCTATCTTTACCATTTCCTGAGGTTGAGCAATATTTATAAAATAGTTACCCACTGGAGGTATTCCTTGAGTAAAATGATGTAGTTCATTGGCAAGAAAGACCTTGGGGTGCCATTGCTCTATTTTTTTCAAATCATCGATGGCCCATTTGAGCGGAAGGTTGGGAGTATTATAAGCTACTTTGTTCATTACCTCTGGATGTATCACCTCCAGCAAAATTTCGCAAGAACTAAAATGACGACATATATGTTGTAATAATGCCTTGATCTTATGCTCAGGGTAATACATAGCCAACCCCTCGATAATGAGAAGGGTAGAAGCTTGAGGAGGTAAGTGACGAAACAAACTTTTGCTAAATATATTACCTGAAATAAGTTTATACCTTTCATTGGTTCCGAAAAACGTTTGCCGTAGTTCTATCGTATCGGGTACATCTATGTCATACCAAGTGATGAGCCCATTGTCCAGGCGAAAAAAACGATTGTCTAGCCCAGCTCCCAGATTAATGATTGTACCTTGAGGATGAGCTTGAATAAATGTTTTGACAGCCTGGTCTATGGTGTCAGGATTGAGCGTAACCCCTAGTTGAGCCGCCAGTGTGTTGTCATAGTGAGGGGGAGTGGCAGGCAAACCATAGCCTTGTAAAGTAGGCTGCCATTTTTGTTGTAGTTGTTTATTGTTTTGGAGCATGTGTATTTTTTGTTATACGGAAATAAACGTTTATCAGAATAGTACAAATGTTACCTGATGATTTTTTGATAATAAGGAGTTTAACTTCTTTATTTGCAAAACTATCTTAAAACTCGTAAAAACTGTTTACGTTAAACGGATTACCAATTACGGTATCAGGATTTTTTACCCCCATAACCAATGATTTACCCCTATGAAACTGAGTTTGCAAATAGATAATGCCGATCAAAGCCGACATGAACTTGAGTTGCCAGTGATTCCATTAACTGACTCAAAGGTGTATCGTAATGAAGGTCACATGGATGTTGGCTTTGGCAAGGGGCATTTTCAACAGTTGAACTTGGGAGGCATCTATATTTTTTGGGGAGACTTTAACATTGCCCAAAACCTGAGAATTAAAGGAACTACCGATATGACATCGGTAGGAATGAGTTTTCACTTGAAAGGTGATCTGAAAGGCAAAATGGGAGGCTTGGGAGATGATATTTTGGTGCGTGCCAATGAACAAATGCTGTGTTATACTCCAGTGACCAGTAGTACTTATGATTTTTTGGGCAACCAAACCTACAGTACCTTCGACGTTAACTTTTCATTGGCTTATTTCGAACAATTGGTTATTCGTTATCCTGATTTGCTCACCGATTTTTATGAAAAGGTAATTAAACAAGAGCCTATCATGTTAGGCGGGGGGAATATGCCCATTACCCCAGAAATGCGCATGATTATTCATGAACTCATGCACCAACCCAAAGACCGTACCTTGCGCCGAATATTTGTAGAGGCAAAAGTACTCGAACTGTTGGCTTTACAGGTAGAACTTTCACAAAATAGAAATACCTCCACCATTAAAACCAAAACTATTATTAACTCCAGTCAGGATTTGCGTAAAATACACGAAGCCAAAGATATTTTATTGGCAAGAGCCGACAATCCACCCACTATTTACGAACTGGCAAAAATGGTAGGCACCAATGACTTTAAGCTAAAGAAAGGCTTCAAAGAAGTTTTTAATAATACAGTGTTTGGTTTTTTGCTTGATTTTAAGATGGAGAAAGCCCGTAAACTATTGCGTTATACCAACAAAACCACCGCCGAAATAGCCCACCTTTTAGGCTACAGCCACCCTGGACACTTTACCAATGCTTTTAAGAAAAAATTTGGCGTAACCCCCAGTGCTTTACGGAGGGCTTGATGAATTAGCGGTTTGGTGAAATTCACTACAGGCATACATTCTACTTCTACCTTTATTTTTGCTACTGCTTGCCCTTGTATATATATATCTTCCCCGTCTGCCAGTCATTTTTTAAGTTTTCACTGAAAAAATATCCATGATAATGACTAATAAGTGTATATAAAAATAAGAGTGTATACACTCCTATCACTTTATCTGAATAATTTTGAATGGTTATGACTAAACTAAGAGTAGTATTAATGAGTGTCCTGTTGTTGGCAGGAACGGGCATTGGGTATGCCCAGTCGTCAAATTTATCACATAAAAAGGCACTTGAAATCCAGCAAAGAACTTTATTGGTGCCAATAGCTGCGAAAAAATCAAAAAATGATGAGGTTTTTGAACAGTTGGTGAAAAAATACTGGAAGTTTAATGAACAGGTAGAATTTGTGTCCCATAAAAAAGCGGCTGCAATGCTGAAAAAAAATAAGGGAAAATATGCTCTCCTGGGATACAGTTTATTTGTAGATAGAACCACCACCAGAAGACGAAATCCTGCTTATAATGGAATGAATAGCAAATACAATAAAGACTCTTACGTATCTAATACCATTCAAACATTGGTGGTATGGTTGACTGACAAAAAAGGATCAATTAAAGTCAACTTGTCAAGAAAATATTCATTAGAGCGTAACACCATTTATGGTTTACAACACCTGCAGTACTTGTTAAATTATTTGGTGGCTGACTCTAAGCATAAAAGCCTGATGACCTTTTACAAACGCCAGATCAAAAAAAATGCACCTGAACTTAAGCAAAAAACATTGTTGATAGATGAAAAGTTGCTGGCTAAGAAACTAAAAAGAGCTAAGATTAAAGATTACTACCCATACCCTCATAAAATAGTAAAAACGGGAGCAGTAGAACAAGCACTGAAAGAACAAAATGCAGACTACGCGTTTATCCATATTGCCAGCATCGACTATGGGCAAGGAGCTATGAACATTCACTTTGTTTCAAATGCTGCTACAGGTAAAATTTATTTGTATTTAGCCGCCAAAGTGGGAATGCCATCTATTGCTGGCATCAAGCTTCATAACAATCGCAATATTGGTAAAAAACAACTTAAAAAATACGCTAAACGTTTGAAATAACAACAAACACAAAAGCCTGGTTTGTGTAAAAAGCAAACCAGGCTTTTGTATGATTGATTGTTAAAAATGTTTCCATCCTTGCGCACTGATAGGGATAACCTGCTCTCCTTTGGTTTTAAGTACCACCCCTTTTTCTTTGGGCAGTATATAACCAATTTCTATAATTTCAGCACTTTGTTTTACCTTGTCATAATCACTTTGTTTTACAGTAAACAACAGCTCATAATCTTCGCCTCCATTGAGTATCGACGTAGTAGGGTCAATATTGAGCTCTACTGAAGTGTCATAAGTTACTTTGGCTATAGGCAAGTATTCTTCGTATAAAATAGCCCCCACACCTGACTGAGTACACAAATGCATCAATTCAGAAGCCAAGCCGTCCGAAATATCAATCATAGAAGTAGGCTTGAGCCCCACGTCTTTCATATCATAAACTAAGTCTGTACGTGCTTCAGGCTTTAGTTGGCGGCGTACAATGTAATCTTTGCCATCGAGCTCTGGTTGCATGTCAGGGTTCACCATAAACACCTGTTTTTCGCGTTCGAGCACTTGCAATCCCATATATGCACCACCCAAGTCACCACTTACACAAATGAGTTCGTTTTCTTGGGCTCCTTTACGGTATACTACTTCGTCTTTGGCTACCTCGCCAATGGCTGTGATCGAAATCACCAAACCGGCACGGGTAGAAGTAGTATCGCCTCCTACCAAATCTATATTATAGTTGCTACAAGCCTGCTTGATGCCTGCATACAATTCATCGATCGCCTCCAAAGGAAAACGATTGCTTAGCCCCAGGCTCACTGTAAATTGTTTAGGTCTGCCGTTCATGGCAGCTATGTCAGATACGTTTACGGCCACTGCCTTGTAACCCAGGTGTTTAAGAGGCACATAGCTCAAGTCAAAATGAATGCCTTCTACCAGCATATCAGTAGCTACCAAAGTATACATATCAGCCCCCGTATCAATCACAGCGGCATCGTCTCCTATGCCCAATACACTCTCTTTGTGTTGGGGGGCAAATTGTTGTTGGATACGGTGAATCAACCCAAACTCACCCAAATCCTTCAATTCTGTTCTTTGTTGCTCAGTTTTCTTTTGCATGTTGCAAAGTTAGTAATTTTTTTAGAGCTTAATTTTTTTTACTTGCCTCCTCCTTTATAAGCTTTTGGGGTGTCTTAGGTATAAAATGCCTCTAGGCGGGCAAGAGCATTGGTCAAACATGTTTTTGTGTAAAGGCAAAGATAATCTGGTGAAAGTAATAGATGATATACAGCATTGCAGCAAAACGTGATTAAATAAAATTTTATATGGATAAACAAGGTAGGTGCAATAAAATAGCATAGCATCGTTTGTCAAATACAATAATATTTATTTTCTTAGTTAATAAACTAACCTGATAGTTTGTAAACTAAAATTTTAGTTTTATATTTACACCTATTCTATCATTTTTTGCGCAAAAAACAATGAAAACAAAAAACCAAAACTCAATGAAAGAGCTTACAAAAGCTGAAGAACAAGTGATGCAGGTTTTGTGGAAACTTAAAAAAGCTTTTGTAAAGGATATTATTGACCACTTGCCCTTAAAAGACGGGAAACCATTGGCCTATAATACCGTTTCTACAATTATTCGTATTCTTGAGAAAAAAAAGTTTGTAGGTTATAAGGCTTATGGTAAAACCCACGAATACTACCCATTGGTTGACAAGAGTAACTACAGCAATTTTTACCTTAATAGCTTCATAGGAAGGTACTTTGGAGGATCTTTTGAAAAAATGGTGTCTTTCTTTGTAAAACAAAATAATGTAGACCTCAATAACTTTGAAGAGTTGATGAAGTATGCTGAAGAGCACGAAGTAAGTAGTAGCCAAGGAGAAAAAAGTAAGTAATCAGGTCATTTCATCAGGTTTTTCAATATAAAAATACAGCGCGTTCATCAAGCACAGCCTATCAAAGATTATATCTGTTTGGGCTGTATCATTACAAGACGTGAGCACATTAATTCTACACTAACTTCGTAATCAATGTTCAATTATTTAGCAGAATCGTCGGTTTGTCTTATTCTTTTTTATGCAGTGTATTATTTCTTTTTGAGAAATGACACTTTCTTTCAACGCAACCGATTTTACTTGCTGTTTTCATCAATGATAGCTCTGTTAATTCCTTTGATGGAGTTTAATTTTTCTCAGCAAGCTTCCCCAAACGTAGCCGTTACACTTAAAACTATTTCAGTAAGTGCCACCGCTGTTGAGCATACCATACAGTCTAAGGTTACCTGGAGCACAAGTGCACTTGTAATGAGTGTATACTTGTTAGTTTGCTTATTAGTAGCTACTCGCTTTGGTTTGAGGATGTATCGTCTTGTTCAGATTATTCGCAAGAGTAAAATACAAGTGCGTACAGACCATAAGTGGATCAATACGCAGGGAAAATTGCCTACTTTCTCGTTTATGCGTTATTTATTTTGGGATAACACCAAGGAGCTAACCCCAGCTGAGAGAAAAAAAATTATTAATCATGAATTAACCCATATCAGAGATTTACATAGTTGGGATGTGATGTATATGGAGTTGGTAAAAATTATCTTTTGGTTTAACCCCATAGTGTATTTTTATGAAAGGTCACTGAAATATCACCACGAGTTTATAGCCGATGCAGCTGTACTCAAAGAGACCTCTACCAAAGATTATGGTAAGTTGCTTGTGCAGTCTTTGTTCAAACAAATGAACTTGCATTTGGCGCATAACTTTAACCAAATAGAGATCAAACGCAGACTGGTAATGATGGAAAAGTTGCGTACACCTGGTTATAAGTTTCTGAAAGTGTTTTTGCTATTGCCACTGTTGGCATTGGTATTATTTGCATTCTCGAATGGATCACCAGGGGCAAGGTTTACCGCACCAGTAAATGAAAATTATCGTTTTGCTTCAGTGGAGGGTGGTTTAGACTTGTTTTATCAAAAAATGAGCAAAGAAATCAAGTATCCAATAGACGCAAAGCGCAAAGGTATAGAAGGTAGGGTATTTGTTCAATTTAAAATTATGGCAAATGGCAAACTGAGCCAATTCAAAATACTCAAAGGCCTGAGTAAAGCCTGTGACAAAGAGGCAATAAGAGCCATTAAAGCAGTGCCAGCTAACTGGTTGCCGGCAAAAATGGATGGACAACAAATTGGACAGAAAATAACTATTCCAGTGATGTTTTCGCTGGAACAAGACAAATAATTGCAGGGACTCACCTTAAGTATTTTTTAAAGTGAAAGCCCAAGCTGATTTAAAATATACAATAAGCAATCACTCAAATCCTCAAAAAATTATGGAGTTTAAGAAAAACCCTCGGGTAGACATTCATCAAAAACGCACCTTGTTTTTTAATATAGGTTTGGTCATTGCTTTATTTGTTGTAAACTCAGCATTTGAGTGGACTACCTATGATAAAGCTTCTCGTATAGACCTTGAAGTGAATAAGACAGAAATAAATAATTTTGATGCTACCCAGGTGATTATCAGAGAAGTTAAACCCCCTGCTCCTGTAATAAAATTAGTAGCACCTGCCGTCAAGCAAAAGACATTGGCAGAAGAAATGGAAGAAATAGAAATTGCAGTAGATTTGACGGTAGATTTAAATCTACCTTAATTAAACAGCACAACAATAGCATGCAAGCGGCACAAGCCGCTTTTTTTATGGGGAAATGTCTAGTACCTTAAATACTAAATACCTAACCCATTATTTCGGCGATTTTTGCCCACTGACTTTACTTAAAAAAACTTGCGTAGCTCCGGTTCCGATATGCATCGCATG
>NZ_CANLRP010000217.1 GCF_947493425.1 uncultured Microscilla sp.
CTCTAAGAATGGGCTATCAAATACAAAAAATAGCTTCCTGATTATCAGTAGATTATGAAATTGGTAGATGGAAGACCATAGTGGCTTCGCGCTCATTCGTAATTCTCTCATTCGTAATTCGTAATTGAATATTAGTCCATAGTTAGTAGTCTGTAGACCATAGTCGCTTCGCGCTCATTCGTAATTCGTAATTCTCTCATTCGTAATTAAAAAGCTTTGCGCCAATTCGTAATTCGTAATTGACCAATTCGTAATTAAAAAGCTTTGCGCCCATTCGTAATTCGTAATTGATCCATTCGTAATTATTTTTTCGCTACATTTCGTAGCCGTTTGATAAATATGTAATTTTGCGTCGGAAATTACAAACATTTTAGAATGAAGACTTTATATAATAGTATAATTGCCTGTTTGATGCTGGTTTCTCTGAGTTGTGCCCAACAAAAGGGACGAGGCGAGGCACCCAATGATGAGATACCTTTAGACAGCATGCTCTTTACGCTGGGCGTGGGGCAGGGTGAACTTCAATACAAAAAAATTGATGAAGCCTCAGGTCTGGTAGCAAGCCGAAGCAACCCTCACGCTTTGTGGACACACAATGATAGTGGAGGCAAGAATCGTTTATTTTTGATTGGCGATAAAGGAGAGCACCTTGCTGTGTACAAGCTTGAGGGCATCAAAGCCCGTGACTGGGAGGACATTACCCTTGGACCTGGACCTAAGAAGGGGGTAAACTATTTGTATGTGGGCGATATTGGTGATAACAAGGCGCGTTATGAAGAAAAAATGATTTATCGCTTTCCAGAGCCTGATGTAAGCAAAGTAAGTGGAGGAGTAAAAAAGAAAATTGAAAACAGTGCTATCGAAACCATTCGCTTTCAGTTTCCGGATGGCAACCGCGATGTAGAAGCCATGATGATAGACCCTGCCACCAAGGATATTTTCTTTGTGACCAAGCGTGAAGAAAACGTGCGGATGTACGTATTACGCTACCCTCAATCTACGACCGAACTAAACAAGCTCGAATTTATTGGCACCTTGCCTATGCATAAAATAGTGGCAGGAGATATTTCGCCCACTGGCAACGAAGTGCTTATTAAAGACTATGGCAATATATATTATTGGCAAAAAGAAGAAAATGAAGCGATAGAAGAGGTGCTCAAAACTCCACCAGTTCGCTTGCCTTATGAAGATGAGCCTCAGGGTGAGTCTATCGCCTGGAAGTTAGATGGGGCGGGCTATTATACCCTCAGCGAAAAGCGGTTCGAGATAGAGCCAGTATTGTATTTTTATAAGCGAAAGTAGCTCTTTTTAGTTGGTAGTTTTTTAGTCAGGAGTGCCTGCAAGGTACTGGGTTTTATAGCTTGCTGTGATGACCTCAACGTAGTTAAACAGGGTCTACCTAGTGGAGGCTATGCCGACACCCTGATTGCGGAGAATGCCGCTAATGTTCTTTATAAGTTACTGAAAATAAACGTGATAGAAAAAGCGTAGCTACTTAGGGAACAAGGTATACCTAAAACCTAGTCCCTAGTACCTTATCCTCTAAGTAAATGCACTATTTATTTAGGATGAGATTTGTTCTCTGACAAACTTCAAAAACCGATGGCTACAGCTTTGCTGTGCCGAGCTCTGCCAACGGCTAATTGAGCAGAGTTAGTTTACAATTCCGATGCATATCGGAACCGGAGCTACGCGATATTTTTGAAGTAAAGTCAGGGCGCGAATATCGCCGAAATAATGTGTCAGGTATTCAGAGGTTGAGGTACTAGAACCTCGTATGGACTATTAAACTAAATTTGCTATTTTTGCCCGATGTATCCGGCAAACCGGAAAAAAGAAGATAAGTATTATTTTAATTTAATGTAAGACAAACAAATCAATGCCAATGGATAGACCCATAGGCAAACGATTTGAACAAACGCAATGGATAAACCTGTAAGAGTACGATTTGCTCCAAGTCCAACTGGAGCCTTACACATTGGTGGTGTTCGCACCGCTTTGTACAATTATTTATTTGCCAAAAAAGAGGAAGGTACTTTTGTTTTGAGAATAGAAGATACTGACCAGGCAAGGTATGTACAAGGTGCCGAAGAATATATTATGCAAAGCCTCGAATGGTTGGGCATAGTGCCTGACGAGTCGCCAAAACATGGCGGAGAGTTTGGCCCCTACCGTCAATCAGAGCGCAAACACATGTACCGTCAATATGCCGAACAGTTGGTAAAATCTGGTCACGCCTACTATGCCTTTGATACTCCACAGGAACTGGATGCCATGCGTAAACGCTTAGAAGCGGCGAAATCTAAAAACCCTACCTATAATGCCATTACCCGTAAGGACATGACCAACTCGTTTACGTTGTCGCCCGAAGAGGTGCAAAAGCGACTTGAGTCGGGTGAACCTTATGTGATCAGAGTGAAAATACCCCACCGCGAAGAAGTACGCTTCAACGATGTAATCCGAGGTTGGGTAATGGTGCACGGCTCTACCCTGGACGACAAAGTGATTATGAAAGGCGATGGCATGCCTACCTATCACCTTGCCAATGTAGTCGATGATTATTTAATGAAGATTACCCATGTAATCCGAGGTGAAGAGTGGTTGCCCTCGTTGCCTTTGCACGTGCTGTTGTACCAGTTTTTGGGCTGGGAAGCTGACATGCCCCAGTTTGCTCACCTACCTTTGTTACTCAACCCTCCGGGCAAAGAAGGCAAACTAAGCAAGCGTCAGGCAGACAACCTCGGCGTCCCGGTGTTTCCGATGCCTTGGGCTGACCCCGAAAAAGGAGAAGCTTACTTAAACTTTAATCAAGCTGGTTTTTTGCCCGAAGCATTGCTCAACTTTTTGGCATTATTGGGCTGGAGCCCTGGCAACAACCAGGAGATGTTTGACATCAGTCAATTAGAGAAAGACTTTGACTTGACCAAAATAACCAAAGCCGGAATCAAGTTTGACTATGACAAAGCCTGTTGGTTCAATGAAGAATATATAAAACAACGTAAGCCCGAAGAGCTGGTGCCTTTGATGTTGGAGGTGTTTAAAGCCAATGGCATAGCCGTTGATAGCATTGGTGCAGAAAAGGCACTGCAAATTGTACAACTGTTTCAAAGTAGGGTAACCCTCATTCCTGATTTTTGGGATAAACTAGAGCCTTCAGGCAAAAGGTTGCCTCAGGGCAAAGTATTGTTTGTAACACCTACCGAGTATGACGAAAAAACGGCTCGTAAAAAATGGACTGGTGAAGCTGCTGATGTGGTAGATACCTACAAAGAGCATTTGACCAACCTTGACAATTGGGTAGCCGATGATATTAAAACAACTCTGGAGGCTATTCTTACTTCTAAAGGAGTAAAAATAGGCAAAGTAATGCCTGCGGTTCGTCTTGCGGTAACTGGTTTGAGCAAAGGTGCCGATTTAATGGCAACAATGGAGATCATTGGCAAAGAAGAAACGATTAAGCGCCTTGAAAATGCCTTGAATACCTTGGGGCAACAGGTGAGCTAATCATACTGATGGGCTGTTGGTCATTTTTAGTAATGAGAAGTTATTGGCGGCAGCCTGTTTTACTGTGCTGAGCAGTAGTATTGATAGAAAGTTAAATATAAACGGCTTTGTTGTTCATTGAATTTGTGATGCATTGCGAAACAATGGAACAACAAAGCCCTATAACAACATATACTATGAGCAAAGGAAAAAAGAAAAATAAGGTAAACCCTGAGTTGGAAGGTTTAAATGTAGAAGTAGATACTTTTGGCGAGATTAAGTTTAACTACAATATTGACAAAATCAATGAGTTTTTGGACAAGAATGTAGACGATAAAAAGCTGAACAACAAGCCTAAAGACAAAAAAACTGATGACCAGTAGGCGCTTGTTTAATGAGAAAATTTAAACAAGCTCTAAGGAATGATTGCCCTGTGGCAAATAGCATCAACTGCCCTAATCATTATAAATAACCACCTATCAATCAAACAATGAAATCGCACTCGGTACAATACAAAATTATTGGAGACTTTACCCAAATACTGGAAGTAAACCTACCTCCCGAAAAAACCATCATTACCGATGCGACTTTTTTGTTATACTTTGATGAAGAGGTAGCGCTCCAGCAACGCAATACCGATGGAGCAGATGAAGTAGAGGAGGAGATAGAAGAAGAACTGGAAGGTGACGAAGAAGGAAGGCTGGAGGGTGAATTAGAAGGTGATGAGTTTGGCGAAACACCAGAGAGTTTTGAGGATGAATTTGGCGAGGCAGACCCCTTTGCCGCAGATGACCCCGAACTTGAAGGATTGGATGATAGTATTATGGGCGACTTAGACGAAGGGGAAGAAGAGTTGCCTGAGACCGAGTTTGAGTCGGAAGAAGAGGTAGACCCCAGCAAGGGCAACCTCTTGGGCAAGCTCTGGACTGCCACCCGCAAAAAAGTACAGTCTATTAAGCTGGGAAGTGGGGGCAACCAAGATGATGAAGAAGAAAACGATGGGGAGTTTACACCTGATGGAGAAGGTGGTTTGCCTGAAGGTTTTGACCCCGAAAGCATTGGTGGTGAACTGGATGGAATAGATGAGGAAGGTTTGCCTGATTTTGACGAAGAAATGACCGAACCTGAGCCTGAGCCCGAACCTGTACCAGAACGTATATTTACCCACCTAAGCAATCAAAGCGAATTTATAAGAAAAGTAGCCTTGGCACCTGCACAGCCTTGCCACGTGTTGGATATTAATTTGGGCGAATTGGAAGACAAGGTGGTACATATTTGTAAGGGGAGTTTTATAGCGGCAGCCAAAGGGACTGAAGTAAGTACTTTTGCCGAAACCGATATTCTATTGCGTCCTCACCACGACGAGGGTTTGGTCATAGAAAAACTAGAGGGCGATGGCATGGTATTTCTCAAAGCCAAAGGCGATGTAGTAGAACGCATTCTCGAAGATGATGCCATTCGGGTAAACCTTGCTTCGGTGGTGGCTTTTGAGCCTTCTATAGAGTTAGACATGGACAGTATCCAAAGTCTGGAAAGTTTGCAAGACGCCGATCCGGTGATTTTGGTATTGTTTAGTGGGTCGGGGATGCTGTGGCTACAGTCCAACCAGATGACCCCTCACGTTATTCAACATATTACGCAACAGGTAGAGCCTGCATCAGTGACTGAAACAGCACCTGAGTTGCCGCCAGTAGCTATGTTTGATGCCAATGAACCTGACGAATCGCCAGAGCTTGAGTTGCCCAATATGGGAGACGAATTACCGCCATTGGATGGTATGGATGACGATATGCCCCCTATGCCTGATTTTGGTGAAGGAGACCCTCCAGAAGGAGAGACCTTGGATGTACCACCAGCCAATGACAAAAAAGCGGAAGAAAAGCCGGAAGCCAAAAATGATGACGACGATGATGATTTGCTACCCCCCGAAATAAGGGCATTGACAGATGGTGAAGATTAGCCCAGAGAGGCTGTAAAAATATTTTTAAGTCGTTGCACAGTTTCTTAGGAATGGTGTAAAAATAAAGTTCTATAGTAACGCCAAAATATTTTGTTGGCAGAAGAGGCAAAAAAACGCGTCATAGCAGCGCTACGGCAAGTTTTTTTAACGAATTCTGTCGGCGAAAGATGACGTTAAAAATGTAAATTTATTTTGGTACTATTCCTTAAAATAAATATTTACTTATTTTTGCACCGAATTTTTAACTGAGACTTAAAAAGTATAGAAGAAATTATGATACAACGTGTTCAAAGCGTGTTTTTGTCTATGGTGGTAGTGTGTATGGTTTGTACCTTCTTTTTTCCGGTACTTAAAAAAACCAATGCTCAAGGAGCTACTGTAGAGCTTAGCTATACCAAAATGACTTTTACCGCTAAAGATAAAACTCAAAAAACAACTCCTACTTTTTATATGGCTATTTTGGCTGCTTTAGCCGCAGTCACCTCTGTATTTTCTATTTCAAGCTTCAAAAAACGTTTATTACAAATGAAACTTGGCTTGTTAAACTCATTGTTGATGGCGGGTATTTTAGCCTTTACTATGTACTTTATCTCTCAGGGAGAAAAGTTTATAGGAATGAATATAGGGTATAAAAGCTTTGGCATAGGTTTCTTTTTGCCTGTGATTGCCCTGGTTTGCAATATTTTGGCAAATCGTTACATCCGAAAAGATGAGCGTTTGGTACGCGAATCGGACAGAATGCGCTAAAATAAGCTTAAATTTGCTACAAAAAGGCGGAATAACGAGTACTTAAAGTACTGATTATTTCGCCTTTTTAGTTAACGACCATAACCTATGCCTTTTTTAAATAAGAAATCAACAAGTTACCTGAGACTGAATTGATAGTTAAATAACCAACACCTATTGCTTATTAACCGATCCACTATTGCAATGAATTGAACCAGTTTTTTATTGCACAAGTACCAAAACCCTTGCTTTCCTATATTTATACTTTATTACGAGATATACTTACGCCCCCACATTTTATTCATCCTCATGGTTTAAATTGCCCCTTCCTAAACAACTACTGAGAGCACTCCCTCAATAGTACTATCTATGCCTATAAGTTAACCAAACCACATTTTTATTATAATGAAACTACTACAACAAAGACTGCTAACGTTGGTTGTATGGCTGAGTTTTGTTCACTGTGTACAAGCACAAGAATGGACACAACAAATGCAACAATCCAACCCCAATTTTAACACAATAAAAAAATCGTTTGACAATTACTGGAAAGACCGCCCCTACGAACGAGGACGTGGTTATAAACAGTACAAACGTTGGGAATACTTCTGGGAAAAACGGCTCTTACCCAACGGTAATTTTCCTCAGGCAGGCATCAAACAACAAGAGTGGAGCAAATACCTGCAAACCCACCCAAACTCCAACAAACAACGCACAACAAACAACACCACTGGCAACTGGACATCACTGGGGCCTAATTCTTCGCCGGGCGGCTACCAAGGCGTAGGTCGTATCAACTGTGTTGCTTTTCACCCATCCAATGTCAATGTTTTTTATGTAGGTACCCCTGCCGGAGGTCTTTGGCGAACCACCGACGGAGGAAATAGCTGGAGCTGCCTTACCGACAACTTACCCATTATTGGCGTATCTTCTGTGGTCATTCACCCTACCAATACCAACACCATATATATAGCCACCGGAGATGCCGACGGAGGCGACACTCCTAGCATTGGAGTAATGAAGTCTACCGATGGAGGCGCCAACTGGAGCAAAACCGGGTTGGACTGGTCAATGAGCCAGGGACGCAAAATTTCTGTATTGCTCATGCATCCAGCCGATGCCAATACTTTGATTGCAGCTACTTCGTCGGGTATTTATAAAACTACCAATGCTGGTGGCAACTGGACAAACACCAAAACGGGTAATTTTAGAGATATGGAGTTTAAACCAGGTGCACCTGCTACTATTTATGCCACGGGAAGAGATGGGAGTAGTAGTGCCCATCAAGTGTTCGTATCTAGCGATACCGGCGCCAGCTGGACCAAAAGCACTAATTTTAGCGGAGTAAACCGGATAGCCATTGCTGTGTCGCCCGCAAACGATGGGTTAGTCGCAGTATTGAACAGCGGTAATGATAATGGTTTTGCGGGTTTTTATGTGTCTACCAATAGCGGAGCTTCGTTTACCGAAAAGTTTAGCAAAGCCTCTAAAAACCTGTTAGGTTGGAAATCGGACGGGAGCGATAATGGAGGACAAGGCTGGTATGACCTAACACTGGCAATATCGCCTACCAATGCCAGCGAAATGTTTGTAGGAGGAGTAAATACCTGGAAAAGTACCGATGGTGGTGCTAGTTGGAACCTTAATAGTCACTGGTCGTGGGGCGGTGCTGGCATTCCTGTGGTGCACGCCGATAAGCACTTTCTAATGTACCACCCACAGCAAACCGGAACTTTGTTTGAGTGCAACGATGGTGGAATTTATAAAACCACTAACGGGGGAACTTCCTGGACTGACCTCACCAATGGTATGGTGCATACCCAGTTTTATAAAATTGGGGTATCACAAACCGACGCAAGCTATGTAGTAGCAGGGGCTCAAGACAATGGTACCAAACTAAGGGGAGGCACTGCCTGGACAAATATAGGGGGTGGCGATGGCATGGAGTGTATCATTGACCCTACCGACAAAGATATTCAATACTATAGTATATATAATGGCAAGGTTACACGAAAAGTAAACGGAACACGTAAAACGATTTCTGACAATGTGCCAGGCAGACCCAAAGGTGCTTGGGTGACGCCTTATGTATTAGACCCAAGCGACCCAAAAACTATAGTGATTGGCTATCAGGATGTGTTTCGCTCTAACGACCGAGGCGATAGCTGGACTAATATCTCGAATGGACAAACAGGTACCGCCAATTTAAATGCTGTAGCCATTGCTCCTTCTAACTCTAATACCATTTATGCAGCAAGTTACTATAAAATGTACCGCACTACCAATGCCAGTAGCTGGACAAATATCACCGCAGGTTTGCCTGTATCAAGTGGTTCTATTACTTATATAGTGGTGTCACCCTCTGACCCTAACACATTATGGGTAACTATCTCTGGGTACTCAAGTGGCAAAAAAGTATACAAGTCTACCAATGGGGGCAGTTCCTGGACAAATATTTCGGGCACTTTGCCCAACTTGCCTGTCAACTGCATTCTGCTTGATGAAGTAAGCAGCGACGAAAGCTTGTACATTGGTACCGACGTGGGTATATTTTATCGTAACAATACCCTGGGTGACTGGCAAGCGTTTAGCAATGGGTTGCCCAATGTGGTAGTCAGAGAATTGGAGATTCAGCGTTCGTCTAAAAAACTAAGAGCAGGTACCTACGGACGTGGTTTGTGGGAGTCTGATTTGTATGGAGTGGCATCAGCCGCAAATCCCCCGGTAGTCACCAGCTTTACTCCAGCCAGTGGCAACGTAGGCACTGTAGTTACTATTCAGGGGAACTTTTTTACCGGAGCCACTGCCGTGAAATTTAACGGCACCACCGCTACAGTATTCAATGTAGTATCAGACAGTAAAATTACTGCCACTGTACCCGCAGGTACTACTACGGGTAAAATATCGGTGATTACTCCTGGTGGAACAGGCAATAGTGCTGCAAATTTTATAATAGAAGTTTTACCCAAAATTATCAGTTTTACCCCTGGTGCAGGCAACGAAGGAATGGCGGTAGTGATTACCGGAGAAAACTTTGGGGCAACCATTGCTGCCAACACGGTGAAGTTTAACGGCACCGTAGCCATTGTAAGCAGCGCCAGCCCTACTCAACTTGATGTTACGGTACCTGCCAGGGCTACTACAGGTAAAATAACTGTAGAAGTAAATGGTAAGACTGCCACAAGTGCTACCGATTTTGTTATTACTACTAATAACTCTGATCCCGTAATTACTGACTTTACGCCCAAAGCAGGTACGATAGACACCGAGGTGGTGATTACCGGAGCCAACTTTGATCCCACGGCTACCAACAATACCGTGAAGTTTAACGGTACGGTGGCTATAGTAACTGCGGCTACTGCTACCGAACTGAAAGTAACTGTACCCAATGGAGCTACTACGGGCAAAATAACTGTAGAAGTAGGTGGCAAAACTGCGACCAGCACGGCTGATTTCACCATCATTGAAAATGCGGCTGACCTTGCCATTGCCGATTTTACGCCCAAATCGGGCATTATAGGCACTGAGGTAACCATTATTGGGGTAAACTTTGACCCAGTGGCTGCCAACAATACCGTGAAGTTTAACGGCACCGAAGCTGTAGTAACCGCGGCTACCACTACCGAACTAAAAACCAATGTACCAGTAGGAGCTACCACAGGAAAAATAAGTGTGGAAGTGGGCGATAAAATAGCCACTAGTACCGCCGATTTTACGGTGACCGAAAATGCTACCGATCCAGCCATTGCCGATTTTACCCCCAAAGAGGGTGCTAAAGATACGGTAGTAACTATTTTTGGGAACAACTTTGATGCAATTGCCGATAACAACACCGTGAAGTTTAATGGCACTGTAGCCGTGGTGATTGCAGGCACAACTACCGAGCTTAAGGCCACTGTACCTGCGGGTGCTACCACGGGTAAAATAAGCGTGGAAGTAAGTGGGGTAACCGCTACCAGTACCGCTGACTTTACGGTGTTAGACGATAGCAAAGCGCTTCAGTTCAATATCAAGCCCGCCAAAGTAATTACTCCCAATGGCGATATGATCAACGATACCTGGAAAATAGAAGGAATAGAAAAGCTCACCGATTATCATATCAGGGTATTCTCCAAAACCGGACAATTGGTGTATGAGTCTACCAAGTACGAAACGCCTTGGGATGGCACCGCCAATGGCAATTCGTTGGTGTCAGGGATTTATTATTACAACATTCAAATGAGTGCCCGTGGAGTAAAAGAAAGTAAAACCGGTTATATCACCCTAATCAAATAAAGTAATGTATTCGATTTATAAAATATTTCGTGTGTGTGCCCTGGTAGTCATTGCTCAATTATGGGCAACTACCACCCAGGCGCAGGTAGCCCCGGTGCAAAACCAGTTTTACCTCAACCCTTACATATACAACCCTGCCTGGGTAGGCAGTAACGATCAAAACCAATTATTTTTGGGAGTAAAAAAACAATGGGTAGGGGTAGAAGGTGCCCCTACTATTGCCACGCTTACCTATGAGCATGCCATGGAAGACAACCCTGCAAGTATGGGAGTGCAGGTGGTAAACATCAGTGAAGGACCCATCAATACCCTGGCAGCTAGAGTAACGGCTGGGTATCGCCTGGAAACCGGGTTGGATAGCTACCTGTATTTTGGTATGTCGTTGGGCTTGGTACACAACGCTTTTAATGCCAATGCCCTGGACGCTGCCAACGACCCATTGGTAATGGAGCAAAACGCCAATTCGGTGAGTTTTGATGGAGGCTTTGGTTTTGGTTATGAGTCTAACGGCTTAAGAATGGGGCTTGCCTTGCCCCGTTTTACTGCGCCCCGTCCTTTTGTAAAAAACAACGATGGCAAAGACCCTTACAGCCCCTGGGACTATATGATTGGTTCGTTGAGCTATACCTTTGAGCCCGACCTCGACTGGGAGTTTACACCCGCTTTTTTGTACCACATGCAAAAAGGATTTAACAACCAATGGGAACTGGGACTAACGGCAGCTTATCAGAAAAAACTCAACCTGGGCACCATTTATCGTCAAAACACCGGGTTGACTGTTTTGGCAGGCTTTAGCCTCAGCGACAACGTAAGTTTGAACTACATGTATAGCTTCTCAAGCCCTACGGCAAAATTGCCCAACGATAGCCACGAATTGGTGATTAGATTGGCAATGGGTAGAAAGGGGAGAAGATAGATATTTTAATCTCAATTTTGCAATGATGAGAAAAGCAAGACACTGATGCCTTAGAGCAGGTGTCTTGCTTTTTTTGTGGGCTTGCGCCAAAATTTAGAGTAAACCGATATTTGTCGATAACACCCTCTTTGTGTGAAGCCTTTTTTGAGCGTTTTTGCTACTCAAGGAAGGTTGGACTATTTGGTTGCTTATGAAGACACAAGCAACGGCGTAAGAGCAGCGTCAAACCCCATTCAAATGCCTTTTGTAGGGGCAATCCTTTATGGTTGCCCTAGCGTAGTAAATTTCATTGCCTGGCGCCGCGTAGTATTTTGAGCGTTTTTGCTACTCAAGGAAGGTTGGACTATTTGGTTGTTTTTGAAGACACAAGCAACGGCGTAAGAGCAGCGTCGAATCCCATTCAAATGCCTTTTGTAGGGGCAATCCTTTATGGTTGCCCTAGCGTAGTAAATTTCATTGCCTGGCGCCGCGTAGTATTTTGAGCGTTTTTGCTACTCAAGGAAGGTTGGACTATTTGGTTGTTTTTGAAGACACAAGCAACGGCGTAAGAGCAGCGTCGAATCCCATTCAAATGCCTTTTGTAGGGGCAATCCTTTATGGTTGCCCTAGCGTAGTAAATTTCATTGCCTGGCGCCGCGTAGTATTTTGAGCGTTTTTGCTACTCAAGGAAGGTTGGACTATTTGGTTGCTTGTGAAGACACAAGCAACGGCGTAAGAGTAGCGTCGAACCCCATTCAAACGCCTTTTGTAGGGGCAATCCTTTATGGTTGCCCTAGCGTAGTAAATTTCATTGCCTGGCGCCGCGTAGTATTTTGAGCGTTTTTGCTACTCAAGGAAGGTTGGACTATTTGGTTGCTTGTGAAGACACAAGCAACGGCGTAAGAGTAGCGTCGAACCCCATTCAAACGCCTTTTGTAGGGGCAATCCTTTATGGTTGCCCTAGCGTAGTAAATTTCATTGCCTGGCGCCG
>NZ_CANLRP010000218.1 GCF_947493425.1 uncultured Microscilla sp.
CCTCCTTAGCTCAGTTGGTAGAGCAACTGATTTGTAATCAGTAGGTCGTTGGTTCGAGTCCAATAGGAGGCTTTTTTTAAATACTTATTCTTCCTTTCATTCCAAAAGGCAACAAGCCTCCTTAGCTCAGTTGGTAGAGCAACTGATTTGTAATCAGTAGGTCGTTGGTTCGAGTCCAATAGGAGGCTTTTTTAAGATACACTACAACCTGTTTTAGTATTGCTAAAACAGGTTTTTTTGCTTTAGTAATGCTTTGTTTATCTACCTCTCTAATGAAGTTTGCCCCAAGGGACTTGACAACACTCACTATATACACCCACTAAAATAAAACCTGTATTTGCCTGGTGAGGCATACAGCGAGATAAAATAATTGTAATAAAGCAAGGAAAACTTCATGCTTGTTGCATTTGGTTTTGATGCGAAGCTCTGCCTGCTAAATATCGCCCAAAAAAAGGCATAAAAAGCAAGCAAAAAAACGTTGATTAAAGCATTTGAGGGTAGTTTTTCGAGCTTGTGGATAAGTCGCTGAATTTTAGGCGAAAAAGATCAAATATATCGCCTAAAAAAACGTTTTTTTGTTGGTGAAATCACCTTAAATTTATTATTTTTGTAAACGATTAAAACAAGAAAATAAGCCTCCTTAGCTCAGTTGGTAGAGCAACTGATTTGTAATCAGTAGGTCGTTGGTTCGAGTCCAATAGGAGGCTCTTTTTAAACCCTTATTTCAAAGTCTGTTATTCACCACAACAGGCTTTTTTGGTTTAAAATATTTTCTTACTTCTTTCATTACTTATGAGCAATAAAATCGCAGTTATAGTTTTTACCTTTATTACCTCCCTCTTTCTTACCACAAGCTGTATGCCTCCCCGGTGCAAAGTTTCACAGTGTCATGTAGTCATTGACCATAGTCACCCTACCAGAGGAACTTTCAAGTCGAAAACCAAATCAGGTAAACTCTTTACTTCTTCGGGCATGCGCCGAAACAAGGTGGTAAGAGGAGTACCCTGGTATAAATACATATTCAGAAGATCTTACAAAGCAAAGTCTGCCAAGGGCAGGTACAGAAAAATAGATACCAGAGAAGCATACGATTAAGGAAATATCAAATGCAAGTAGTGTATTCTCTACACAAACAGATCATTATTTTCAGAAAAAAGGTATACAAACTTTAGGGTTTGTGATCATTTAAGATAACAACAAAATTATTTAGACAATATGCTGGAATCTTCAAGTAAAATAATCCCCATTAATATTGAGGATGAAATGAAGAGTGCCTACATAGATTATGCTATGTCGGTGATTATTTCGCGAGCGTTACCAGACGTTCGCGATGGCTTAAAACCTGTACACAGAAGGGTACTGTATGGAATGTCTGATTTGGGTTTGATGTTTAACAAACCTTTTAAAAAATCAGCACGTATCGTGGGAGAAGTATTAGGTAAATATCACCCACATGGAGATGCTTCAGTGTATGATACAATGGTAAGGATGGCACAACCCTGGTCGCTTCGCTATCCTTTGGTTGATGGACAAGGTAACTTTGGGTCAATTGATGGTGACTCGCCTGCGGCAATGCGTTATACCGAGGCGCGCCTGAAGCGTGTAGCAGACGAGCTGTTGTCTGACCTGAACAAAGATACTATTGACTTTCAGCCAAACTTTGACGAATCGCTCAAAGAACCAACGGTATTACCTTGTAAAATCCCTCATTTGCTCATCAATGGTACTTCAGGTATTGCTGTAGGTATGGCTACCAATATGCCTCCTCATAACCTGACCGAAGTAGTAGATGGCATTATTGCTTACCTTGACAACAACGATATTACAGTTGAAGAACTTATTGAGTATATTCCAGCGCCTGACTTTCCCACCGGGGGAATCATTTATGGTTATCAAGGAGTAAAAAAAGCCATGCTTACCGGGCGAGGCAGGGTAGTAATAAGGGGGGTAGCAGAAGTAGAAACCACCAAAAGCGGCAGAGAACGCATCATTGTGACCGAAATACCTTATTTGGTAAATAAGGCAAGCTTGATTGAGAAAACCGCCCATCTGGTACAAGAAAAGAGAATAGAAGGTATTTCAGACATCCGCGATGAGTCTGACCGTACCGGAATGCGCATTGTATATGAACTCAAGCGCGATGCTGTACCTATGGTTACGCTCAACCAACTGTACAAATATACTGCATTACAATCGTCGTTTGGGGTAAACAACGTGGCGTTGGTCAAAGGACGACCTGAAATCTTGAATCTGCGTGATATGATTTACCACTTTGTGGAGCACCGCCACGAAGTAATCTATCGTCGTACTCAGTTTGAGCTCAAAGAAGCCAAAGCCCGTCAGCATATTTTAGAAGGTTTGCTGATAGCCTTAGATAATATCGACGAGGTCATTACATTGATCAGGGCATCGAAAGATGGCGAAACAGCCAAAAACTCTTTGATAGAAAAGTTTGAGTTGTCAGAGATTCAGGCAAAAGCCATTCTAGATATTCGTTTGCAGCGTCTTACGGCTATGGAGCGCGACAAAATTGTGGCAGAGCATAAGCAAATTTCTGAGTTGATCAAAGAATTGGAAGCCATTCTGTCAGATAAAGGCTTGAGAGTAGGCATTATCAAAGAGGAGCTTACAGAAATGAAAGACAGGTATGGCGATGCTCGCCGCACCGACATTGAGCACATGGCTGATGACCTTACCGACGAAGATATGATTCCGGTAGAGGAAATGGTCATTACTATTTCTCACTTTGGCTATATCAAGCGTACTTCTCTAGACGAATACCGCACCCAAAACAGAGGCGGGGTAGGGTCGAGGGGTACCTCTAAAAAAGACGATGATTTTACTGAGCACTTGTTTGTAGCGTCTACCCACGATTATTTGTTGATTTTTACCAACTCTGGTAAAGTGTTCTGGATCAAGGGGTACAATATTCCGGAGGTTGCCAAAACAGCCAAAGGGCGTGCTATCCAAAACCTTTTGCAAATGGAAAAAGGAGATAGTATACGTGCGGTAATCAATGTGAAGCAATTGCAAGATCCCGACTACAACCAAAACCATTACCTGGTAATGTGTACTGAGAAGGGAATCATTAAAAAAACCAGACTTGAAGCGTTTTCAAGGCCTCGTCAAAACGGTATCCACGCCATTACCATCAACGAAGATGATCAACTGTTAGACGTAAAATTGACCAATGGTGAAAACAATATTATTTTGGCCATTCGTAGTGGTCGTGCCATTCATTTTCACGAAGATCAAGTAAGAAGCATGGGACGAACTGCGGCTGGGGTACGTGGTATTACACTTGATGGTGATGACAACCGAGTAGTGGGTATGGTGTGTGTGGCCAGAGACGATGCCAGTTTGTTGGTAGTGTCTGAAACTGGTTATGGCAAGCGTTCTTCTATTGAAGATTACCGCATTACGAACCGAGGTGGAAAAGGGGTGATTACGATGCAAATTACCGACAAAACAGGTCGTTTGGTGGCTATCAAAGAAGCAGTAGATACCGACGATTTGATTTTGATCACCAAAACTGGGCTTGCCATTAGAATGTCTATGTCGGACATGAGGGTAATGGGTAGGGCTACTCAAGGGGTACGTCTTATTAAACTACACGAAGACGACAGTATAGCATCGGTGGCAAAAGTAGACGCAGAAAGCTTGCTAAACGATGAAGAAGGTGAAGAAAGCAGTGTAGAAGGCGAAGCAACTGTGGAGGCTGCTACTACTGGAAATGAAGCCGAAAACCCAATAGAGAGCTCTAAAGAAACTTCTGAAGACAACGAAGATAAAGCCACAGATGCATAAGCCAACTGGCTTTTTATCTATGCCTACTAGTAGACACTACATAAGTAAAGCACTATTTTTCTTCTTTTGTCCTTAGAAGCACTAGGTTTTTGAGACCTGACAGATATAAAATTTCTTAAAAAAAATGGCGAATAGATTCCTATTCGCCATTTTTTGCTTTAGAAACTTCAAGTCAGATTGATTTATGTGGGGCTTTTTTTTGGCTGTTTGTAGGGAGCTTTTAGCTTTTTTGGTCTCTGTGTAGTTTTAGCCTTTAGCTTTTTCTTGAGCTACGATAGGGTTGAGCCTTTAGCTTTTTCTTGAACTACGATAGGGTTGAGCCTTTAGCTTTTTCTTGAGCTACGATGAGCTTTAGCCTTTAGCTTTTTCTTGAGCTACGATAGGGTTGAGCCTTTAGCTTTTTTTTGAGCTACGATGAGCTTTAGCCTTTAGCTTTTTCTTGAACTACGATAGGGTTGAGCCTTTAGCCTTTTTTTGAACTACGATAGGGTTGAGCCTTTAGCTTTTTCTTGAACTACGATAGGGTTGAGCCTTTAGCTTTTTTTTGAGCTACGATGAGCTTTTAGCCACGCTTGCGCCCATTCGTAATTAGCTTACGCAGAGCTCCCTTTGGTCGGTTCGTAATTCCCTAATTCGTAATTAGCCACGCTTGCGCCCATTCGTAATTCGTAATTCCCTAATTCGTAATTGATCCATTCGTATACGTTCAAGAACTAAAATACAATTAAACTCGAAATAATCGTTATATTTGCCGAATCTTATTGGAAAATATTGAATGTATATAATTGTTTAACAGATGAAAAAAATCGTTTACGTTAGTTTGTTGTTGAGTTTAGTGGCAGCTTTTCCTTTGAGAGCACAATTAAGCTCTGCCATTGCAAATTATAACAGCAATAAATTTGACAAAGCTAAAGAAAAAATTGACGCTTGCCTGGAGAGTGAAAAGCTGAAAGGAAAGTCTAAAATGTGGTATTACCGTGGCCAGGTATACATAGCAATTGCTCAAAACCCCGCCAAAATTTTTGGTGCGTTGAAAGCCGCCAATCCAGATGCTATATATGTTGCTTACGAAGCGCTGACCAAAGCCATGGAATTGGAGCCTAAGAAAAGAGGCTATTACAAGGATGCGGCAAAGGCATTGAAAACCAACTTGCATCCTACTGCTATTAACCAAGGGGTAGAAATGTACCGCGCAAAAAATTACAATGCTTCGGTAAAAGCTTTTGAGTTGGCACAAAAAACCAACGACCAATCTTTACTTCCTTTTGTATATGGTGGTGATGTGGCGCGTGAAGCCAAGAACAAAGAAAAATACGAAGCTGCTTTAAGAGGCATTATCAAGTTTCCTGTAAGTGCTTTTGAAGCATTGCTAAAAAAAGACGAACTGGCAAAACTACAAGATGCTGAGGCAAAAAAAGCCCGTTTGACTCAAGAAAAAGCCAACTATTATGCGGCATTGGTGTTTCACTTGCGTGAAACCAAGCAATACGAAGAAGGAGTAAAAGTAGTAGAAGAAGGGGTAAAGCTTGCGCCTAACCACGAAAACCTTCGAGCGTTGCAAGTAGAGCTTTATGTGAAAACCAATAAGCTAGACGATGCCATCAAAAACCTTGAGAGTGCCATTGATAAAAACCCTAAAGATGTAGGTAACTATGTAAACCTGGGTATTATTTATGACAAAGCTGGTAAAACCGAGAAGGCTGAAGCTACTTATGAAAGATGTCTTAAGGTAGACTCAGAAAACTACAAGGCCAACTTTAACCTTGCTGTACTTCAATTTAACAAAGCGGCTAAGATTTTGACCGAAATTGATAAATTGACGCTTCCTGAGTACAACAAGCGTGGTAAAAAAATGGAGCAAGAAGCTGTAGTTGCGTTCAAAAAAGCATTGCCTTATTTTGAAAAATTAAAAGCAAAAAAGTCAGACGATATGAGCGTATTGCGTCCATTGGGTAAAATTTACAACTTCTTGTCGCGTAAGTCTAAAACTGACAAAAAGATGTACACTACCAAATACAAAGAAATAGAAAAAGCCATTAGTGGTGAGTAGTCACTAAGCTAAGATAGAATTATTATATCAAAAAAGACGGTCACTGGAGGTTAGCTCTGGTGACCGTCTTTTTTTTAGGCGTATACGCCTAAAAAATTCCATGATTATTTGCAAAACCATGCTTTCTTATAAAACTACTTCATTGTACCACCTAGGGCGCTTTTGCAATGCCTTTTTGTCTATAAAATAGGTGTCTATTGAAATACACGCCAGGATGGACGAAGGTTATAAACTTTCTTCTATTCAAAGGCTTAAGTTGAGAAAACTGAGGCCAGTGGGTACTAGAGAGAAACTCTGGTAACCGTTTTTTTGTGAGGATAAATAAGGTATAAGTCTTTATATCTATGACTGTATTTTCCTTAAAAAGTCCGAGATTTTTACATCAATGTCCCGATCGTGTACCTCGATATCAGCAATACGCTGCTTCACCTCGGTAGTGTCCCCTGCTGGCTCAGACTCGCTAGTGCTTACATAGCGTGAAATGTCGAGGTTATAATCATTCTCAGCAATTTCTTCGAGCGGTACTATGCGCATATACTTGTCTACATCAGCAAATACCTCGTACGTTTTCACTATCTTATTGATGTGAGTCTCCAGCAATTGGTTTTGTTTTTCGCCTTTCTGGTAGTCGCGACTAGCCTCTACTATAGCCACCCTGCCTTTTTGAGCGGGGTTTTTGTCTTTGTTGAGTATCCACACTGCTACAGGTATGTCCGTATTGCAAAATAATGCGCTGGGCAAACCCACAATACCCTCTACCAAATCGTCCTGCAGCAAAGCTTGGCGTATTTTACCTTCGCTGCCACCTCTACAGAGCGCACCGTGGGGCAGCACTATCCCAGCTTTGCCATTTTTTTGCAAAGACGCGAGCACGTGTTGCAAAAACGCGAAATCGGCGTAGCTTCGTGGAGGCACACCATATACCAATCGCTCAAAAGGATCGTTTACTTCTTTGGCATAGTTGGGGGATTCCCTATTGATTTCATACTCTCCGTTAGTTGCTGCTTCGGCGGCATTTTCGACGGGCATCCACCAACCATTCAGCGAGAAAGGAGGGTTGGCAATGATTCGGTCAAACACTTGCAAGCCTTTTTGAGCATGGGTGTGCCGGGGATTGACTAAAGTATCACCTTTCTGTAAGTCAGCGCTCTCAAAATTGTGTAAAATCATATTGATTCTGCCAATAGCCCAAGTACTTGTTTTTTTTTCCTGCCCAAACAAGGCAATGTCTACTACGCCATTCTTGATGCCACCTGGTTGGTCAGCTACGTAGCGCGCCGACTCTATAAGCATACCACCCGAACCATAGGTAGGGTCGTATACATGGTGTCCTGGCTGGGGTTTTATCAGGTGCACAATGAGGCTTGCTACTCCACGTGGGGTATAAAACTCGTCGCCTTCCTTGCCTGCACTATCGGCAAACTGTTTGATCAAATACTCGAAAGCATTGCCCAGTAAGTTGCCCGACTCCAAGTCTTTGTTTTGTAGCGAGTATTTGTCAAAGTGGTGTAACAAACGTTGAAGTACCTTGCTCGATAATGTTTCTTGACGGTCAAACTTGACAGCAGTCATTACTCCCTCCAAACTTTGGTTTTCGCGTTCTATAGCCTCCAAAGCTTTGTCAAGTGCAGTGCCTATGTTTTCGGTCTGTTTTGTCAAGTATTGCCAGCGGGCTTCGGAAGGTATCTTAAAATCAACCTTTTTTTCGGCGTCTTCTCGGTTCAAACCTTCTTGATCCATTCTTTTAGCTACTTTCTCCTCAAACACATCATTGAAGCGTTTCAGAAATAGTAAACTAAATATATAATTCTTAAAATCAGACGAGTTGGCACTGCTCTGCAATATGTTGACAGAGTCCCACAACCAGCCTTCCAGCGTCTCAAAGGTAAACTTACTCATATATCGTTTTTTGTAATTTGGTGGCTTCTATAGTTAATAAATATGTAACTATGTTGAGCCCACTATGTTTGATTCCTTGGCTGCATTTGTACCTATTGGTGGCGAGTAATTATGAGTATACCTCTAATATTGCTCGTTGACACTTGTATTTCTTTGCTTTTGCCAGGCTATTATGTTATCACAAGAGTGTAAGTATTTTGTGATTTACCAAATAAAACTATACCTTTGACCCCTAAAATATATAAAAAATGATAAAATTTGTACTAATCACAAATACTATTTGGTTTGCTCTTGGGTTTCACGCTTTTTCAATACGGCATAAAGTTTTTGCCAAACTGGTAGTGCCGAGAAAAGACCGAGATACCCCTGTGTTCTCTATTTTAGCCGAATCGGGACGATTTTTGGGTGGGTTTAACCTGGCGTTTACCTTATTCAATGTTTTATTGCTTTTTAATCTGAATACTTTTCCCAGCGACAAGCAAAGGGCTATTTTGTTGCTGGTATTTGCTATAGCGCACGGTTCCCAATTTGCATTTAATGTTCCCATTGCCATTCAAAACACACGGGGCGAAGGAGTATGGCAAGTGCTCAAAGGAACCATGTTGTTTATATTTGTAACAGATTTTGTTATGATGACCCTCAACTTAGCCTTGTCTATACTATTTGCCTGGTAGCTAAAGCCCATTGGCTGTTGGGAGGTGGTTTTTTTAGATTATTGGATAAAGTTACCTTTACTATACATTGAGTATTTCTTCCCAGGCAGTATTTAAGGTATAACAAGCCCCCTTGCTGGTACGGGCATAACGTTGAGGGATGATTTCGCCCACTGGGTTGCCTACTATTATGTCAAGTTTATACAACGAAGCAGTTGTTGTTTTAATTACCGCATAAGGTGTGTCAAACCCTGTAATTTTTTGGGCAATTTTGGGCCGATAGCCCAACGCTTGTTCGGCAATCAAGGGGCTAAAAAAACGTAAAGCTTGTTTGCTTCTTTTGGGGCTTATTACTTCTTCTTGCAGTAAACTGCCCCCTTGCCAATGCATGCGTAAGGGGTGGTGGGTATCTTGCAGGTTGTCAACCAAGAGTTTTTCGGCACGTTGCTGCCAATCAATCTCAACCCTACTCAAACCGTAGGTTATTACCCGCTCGCACATCGACAACGTTCTGATGCCTTTGCCGCGCCAGCCTTCTATTATACCCTGCCAAAACTTAAGAGTGCGTGTGCCCATAAACTGGTTCAAAAAATCGCGGGGCACCATAGCAGTGCTATGCATTGCCTCAAACATACCAGCACCTATCAGGCTTGAAGCGTCGATGTGGTCTTTAAAATTGATTTGCTCCAGAATGTTTTCTATAGTATGAAACACCTTATAAATGCGCTCAATATTTTGATGCTCGACGGCATCATCTACTATCTCATGTCCTATGTCTGACATTAATAAATAATAGGTTTTCGCCGATTTTTCTTGTTCAAAATGGGCGTACCATTCGGGTTTGTGTTGGGCAATCAGCCCTGCTGCTTCGGTGGGAGTCATTGGTTGGTGGGTTACTACAGTTTCAATTTTTAATTACGAATTGTTCAATTACGAACCGACCAAAGGGAGCTCTGCGTAAGCTAATTACGAATTACGAATAGGCGCAAGCGTGGCTAAAAGCTCATCGTAGTTCAAAAAAAGGCTAAAGGCTCAACCCTATCATGGCTCAAAAAAAAGCTAAAGGCTAAAGCTCATCGTAGTTCAAAAAAAGGCTAAAGGCTAAAGCTCATCGTAGCTCAAAAAAAGGCTAAAAGCTAAAGCTCATCGTAGTTCAAAAAAAAGCTAAAGGCTAAAACTACACACAGACCAAAAAAGCTAAAAGCCCCTACAAAAACCTAATCAACAAAGTCTCGATAAGCAAAAACGCCAGGGCAGCAACTATAAAATACTTCCACAGGTTCACCTGAATATTTTTGGCTTTAAACTCCGTAATAAAATCTTTGCCTTGTTTAGAGAAATCGTATACCTGCACATTTTTCGCTTTGGCAAAAGTATTCTTAAGCTCCTCCATGCTGTAGTAGTTCAAGTCAGACTCTGCCTTGCCATAATTAAAAGCAATCAGCCCTTGTTGCTTGCCATTCAGCATGAGTTTATAATAGCCTGCTTCCAGTGTTTGGGCGGGCATTTCGAGCAATAGTTCATCGCCAATAATACGTTGAGCTGGTACAATCTCCAGCTTGTCTTTTACCAGTTTGTACACTTGGTTTTTGGCGGGATTATTTACCTTCAGTCGCAGCGTTTTTTCTTGAAAGGTATAAGCAAGGCGTTCACCCGTAGTTTTGCTTGCCGAAGCTATCTTATACATTATTGGTACAAAGATAGCGTGTTTGGCAAGGCTGCTATAGTCACCGTTGAGCGGTGCTGCACACAAATATACTTTGCCACGCCCTACTCCAAACTGCGACATAAACGGGTGACGGTTTTTGTAGGTAAATACATTGTTGCCAAGGTTATTCCAGCTTATTACGGCACTGGCAAAGGGCATGTTCATGTTGCGGGGAATGTTGTTAAACATGCCCTTAAAAAACGGATTGCTTGTATTGGGCACGGCAAGTGTATTATTGCTGGTTCTTTTCAGGGAGTCTTTGTTGAGAGTTTGCGTTTTGAAACCGCTCACCCTCAAACCTCCCAGAAAACCACCATAAGAGTTGCCCGGTTTGGCTGCCGGAAATACCACCAAACTTCCCCCTTTTTGAACAAATTCGCGCAAAGCAGTTACCAAGGCCCCTTCAATGTTGTTGAGCTCGTTGAGTATGATCAAATCTGATGCTTTGATGCGGTTGTAGTCCAGAGTATTTACATTTTGACTATTGAGCTTAAATACTTTTTCGTTGCTGTACAGGTTTTGAATGTACCTGGTAGGGTTCTTTTCGTGCAGGTGCAAAATATTGATAGAGGTAGAGGCATTGAGTGTAAAGAAGTATTCATTGTCAAACATTACTGGAAAGTCTTCAAAGGTAATTTTACCTGCCTTCCAACCTTTGCCGTTTACCGTAAAGTTAAAACTGGTCATTGCAGTAGCGTTGGCGGGTAGTTCGGCGCTGGTGGTAGACACTTGTTTGCCATCAAGAAAAAGCTTAAGTACCAGGTTGGGGTAGTTGTCTTGACTAAAACTTTTCAAGCGTACATTTACCCGGTTACTTTCCAGTTCTTTGATAAAGGGGTTTTCCAGCCACACCGAATCTATCATAATGTTGGCTGTTTTTTCTGACTTGATAGGCACTATATAGTATTGGTTGGTAGTGTCTAACTTTACCTTGTTTAAATCTCCGGCAGTACTTTTCTGAAAATCGGAAAACCAAAACACCTGATTCTTTTTGTTGTTCGAGTACCTGTCCAGCAAGTTACTTTGGCGCTTATACAAGGACGGAAGGCTACGGTAAGCATTAGAAAACTTTGTCTCGGTCAGCCGATCGGCTATTTCATTGGCAGGAATAGGAAACTGCTCTTTATTTTCAAAGTTGTTGGTAATTAACTGAAAGCGGGCATCTTTAGGAAAAACCTTTACCAGATCGGCAATATATACCGAGGCAAGGTCAAAATACTTATCATTGCCCAACTCGCTTTGCATGCTGTAAGAGTTGTCGAGGTACATACCCACCAGTCCACTTAGGTTTTGAATATCTTTTTGGTTTTTGCTGGGGATAAATGGTTGAGCAAATGCCAATACCAAGGCTGCTACCATACCCAAACGGGATAATAAAATGAGAAATTGTTTGACTCTTCGGAATGAATTAGTTTCGGTTTTTACATCTTTGAGTAGTACTACATTGGTAAAATAGACCCGTTTTACTTTTCTAAAATTGAATAAATGAATGGCGATTGGAATAGCTAGTGCCACTAACGCCCACAGGAACAGGGGATATACAAAGTTCATTCAGTTATAATAAGTTTTTGTATTTTCTATGGTTATTTTTTACCTCAAAAACCACCTGCCTACAGCAAGCAGTATGGAGGGTTGGCATCACTTCTGGTATTACTGATAAAACAATGATTCAAGTGATTTGTTTACTCAGTTACAGCATCTTACAAGAAAGGATATTGTTGTTAGAATAACAAGTTTTCAAAAAAAACATTTACGCTAATATAGCCAAATCACGTATTTGCGTAGGCACAAGCAGGTATTTTAACAATCAGGTAACAAAGCTTTGAAATAATGTGCTTTTTTTTTATAAATTCCGTTATTTTTACCGCCAATGTTTTTAGTTTTTGTTAGGCTGAGCCGTTAGCTTTCATTGGGTTGTTTGTAGTTTTGGCTTTTAGCCTTTAGCTTTTGTTTAACTGTTTGTATGGAGCCTTGGGCTTTTAGCCTTTTCTTGAGCTTCGGTTAGCTTTTAGCCTTTAGCTTTTTTCTTGAGCTACGATGAGCTTTAGCCTTTAGCTTTTTCTTGAGCTACGATGAGCTTTAGC
>NZ_CANLRP010000219.1 GCF_947493425.1 uncultured Microscilla sp.
TGCATCGGTATCCAAGGACTTGAAGCACCGATATGCATCGGCATCTAAGGACTTGCCCCTGTCAGGGCTATGGACTATTGTATATTAGGTTGCCTAAGCGTAGCTTTTCCCTTCAATATTTCTTTTTGGTAAGCTTGCGCTGAAACTCACTGGGCGAAGCCTTTTTTTTCCGCTTAAACAATCGGGTAAAATACGACATACTATTAAAACCACATTCCATGTACACCTCTTTAATTTTTTTGTGGGGGTCATGCAACAAGCGAGTGGCAAGCTTGATGCGTTCATCGTTGATAAAGTCAGTAGGCGATACCCCTAGCTCATTTTTAAAAACCCTATAAAAATTAGACTCACTCATGTGTACCTGGTCGCTCAGGTGTTGAATGCTCAGCGATTGGTCAAGGTTTTCTTTGATATACTTGATCACGTATGTCAACCTGTGGTCGTCTGGTGAGCTTTGTGCATTACTACAGCGTTCGCGGTTTTCTTTTTGCAAAATCCGGATAATGAGCTCCTTCAGCATAAAATCGGCAAAAATATCTTTCGATGGATGGTCTTCGGTAAACAAGAATAAGAGTCGTTGAATGATGCCATGAATGGCAACATCGTTGGTAAAATGAAAATTGAAATCAATGAAACACCACTCATTACCATCTATTTTAGGCATGTCTTCATTGAGCAAATCCGCTATTTTTTTAATCTTATCTTCATTAATTGCCATCGCCAAACATCGGGTAGGTTTTTGTAGGGTGGCCTCCGGAAAATCAATACACATGGTTTCGTTGCCGGGTAAAATGAGCGACTCTCCTGGCAAAAAATCAAATGATTGGGTATGTTCAAAATACATGATTTTTTTGCCGGTAAGCATACTTGCAAGTATGGGTTGTTTAAACTGTAAGGCTACCTTTTCGGCTTGTTGATGGGTTTCGAATACGTGCATCTCGGCATTGTTCAAAGTATAACTGGTTTGGTTTTCTACCAAGGTATCGAGGGTACGGTTTTCGTAAAATTTTTGGGGTATACGCATATTCGTGTGCATTTTTCTGATACCCTAATTTACATAAAATAGGACGCTTATACAGTTAGTTTGCCTGTTATTTTACAAATAATGCTAGGATTGTTCATATTGTTAAGAGGATAATGCAATTATTTTGTTTTTTAATTGAATAATTTTGAGAAGTGAAATTTCACAGACTATTGTTCTTGAATTGACCTTTTTATAAAAATATTATTCCAAACAAAAACAACCTTGTATCATGAGTGATGTATTGACCGAAGCCGGAAACCTGGTAGCAAAGCCCGATTTTAAAGCCCAGTACGAAAATTTTATTGGAGGTAAATGGACAGCACCTGTCAAGGGCGAATATTTCGACAACGTATCGCCTGTAGATGGCAATGCCTTTACTAAAGTAGCACGATCTACTGCCGAAGATGTAGAGCTGGCTATAGACGCCGCCTGGGAAGCTGCCCCTCAGTGGAACAACTCTTCGGCTGCCTACCGCAGTAATTTATTGCTAAAAATAGCCGATGTAATGGAGCAAAACCTGGAAGCATTGGCAAGAGCCGAAACATGGGACAATGGCAAAGCCATCCGCGAAACAATGGCGGCTGATTTACCCTTGGCAATTGACCACTTTAGGTATTTTGCTGGAGTAATAAGGGCAGAAGAAGGCTCTATGAGTGAGCTAGATTCATCTACTGTGTCTATGAATGTACTAGAGCCATTAGGCGTTGTAGGGCAAATTATCCCCTGGAACTTCCCCATTCTTATGGCGGCCTGGAAAGTAGCACCTGCCTTGGCTGCGGGCAACTGTGTAGTGCTTAAACCCGCCGAGCAAACCCCTGTAGGCATCTTGGTGCTTTTAGAAATGATAGAAGACATATTGCCCGCCGGAGTACTCAATGTAGTCAATGGTTTTGGGGTAGAGGCAGGCAAACCTTTGGCAAGCAGTAGCCGCATCAACAAGGTGGCTTTTACCGGAGAAACCACCACTGGGCAGTTGATTATGCAATATGCCTCTAAAAATATTATTCCGGTAACCCTGGAACTGGGAGGAAAGTCGCCTAACATTTTCTTCGAAAGTGTAATGGATGCTGACGATGACTTTTTTGATAAATGCCTGGAAGGAGCAGTAATGTTTGCCCTCAATCAAGGCGAAGTATGCACCTGCCCATCGCGTTTGCTGGTGCAAGAGAGCATCTATGATGCTTTTATAGAAAGAGTAGTTGCCCGTACCGAAGCCATTAAGTTAGGGCACCCGTTGAGCCCCGATACTATGATGGGAGCACAAGCGTCAAACGACCAATACGAAAAGATTTTGAACTACATCAACATTGGTAAAGAAGAAGGCTGTGAAGTACTTACTGGGGGCGAAGCTGCCCACAACGACGGCTTGTCGGGTGGTTTTTATATCAAACCTACTATACTTAAGGGCAATAACAAAATGCGGGTGTTTCAGGAAGAGATATTTGGTCCGGTAGTATGCGTCACTACGTTTAAAGACGAAGCCGAAGCCATAGAGATAGCCAATGACACCCTGTATGGTTTGGGAGCCGGCGTATGGACACGCGACACCCACCAGGCTTACCAAATATCAAGAGCAGTACAAGCTGGACGGGTTTGGGTAAACTGTTACCATGCTTATCCTGCCCACGCACCATTTGGCGGGTACAAAAAATCAGGCATTGGACGCGAAACGCATAAAATGATGTTAAATCATTATCGGCAAACCAAAAATATGTTGATTTCTTATGACAAAAATGCGCTAGGCTTTTTTTAGCAAGGATAAACAGTTTTTATCCTTTGGAATGGTGTAAAAATAAATTTCTATAGTTTAATAAAATATTTTGTTGCTAGACGAGGCAAAAAATTGGCTAATAGCAGCGCTATTCGGCTATTTTTTAACAAAGTATAGCCTCAAAAGA
Organism: uncultured Microscilla sp.; assembly: GCF_947493425.1. Taxonomy (GTDB): domain Bacteria; phylum Bacteroidota; class Bacteroidia; order Cytophagales; family Microscillaceae; genus Microscilla. The sequence continues at coordinate 2,923 of NZ_CANLRP010000219.1, forward strand.
TGAGATTAAGAATGTAAATTTATTTTGGTACCATTCCTTTGCTAAGGAAATGTGATCATAACTCATTGATATATTTAGATTTATCAAGCATTGGGTAGCCAAAAACTCCCAATGCTTTTATTGATTTAAAAAAGACTAAATGATGACCCCCCGAGTAGTAGTAACCCCAGAAGCTGAAGAAGTAATTCACCAACTGAAAGCCACACACGGCGAGCTTATGTTTCACCAAAGTGGCGGCTGTTGTGATGGTTCTTCGCCCATGTGTTTTCCCAAAGGTGAACTCATGATTAACGAAACCGACGTATTGTTGGGAAGCATTGCAGGCTGCGAGTTTTATATGGCAAAAGACCAGTTTGAATATTGGAAACATACCCAGCTTATTATAAACGTGGTGCAAGGCAGAGGTGCCAGCTTTTCGCTTGAAATTCCGCTTGGTGTGCGTTTTGTGACCGAGTCGAGGGTATACACCGAAGCAGAACTGGCATCGCTTTAGAAAGGGAACCACCTTATTCACCATTAACCACTCAAACTTCTACCATAGCTACCATAAGCCTTGCCAGCTTTGCTTTGATAATGCTATACTTGCAAGTGTACTGGTTGGCTATCAAAGCAAAACTTCGCAGTTGCCCTGCCCGGTTCTTAAAGTAGCCAGTAAACGAAATAACCCTTGTCATACCCCCGGTTTTAGCTCTGAGGTTGTTTTGGGCACGGGTACCCCTGCCCAAGCTCCGCATAGTGCCCGATACCCCTGCTACAGGCAAAGATTGATAGTAGGCCTGAAAGTAACTTTGTTGGGCAGTCAGGCGTTGTACCTGCGCCAATTGGTAGGCGGTGATTCCGTTAGACTGTGCCAAACCACTGCCATCTTCAATATATAAGCCACTGGTAGACAAGCCTTTTGTTTTCCAATATTGGGTGATTGCCTTCGCCCCGGCAGCCGTGCTTCCTTCAGCCTGTTGTTTTACACCAATTGCCTTGAGCACCGCCTCGGCATATAGGTTTATACTATACAAGTTAATCCATTTTACCAAGCTTTTGAGTGTCGTTGAATGGTGTGTATGTACCAGGGTACGCCTGTAATTGACCCGTTGCTTGTCAAGTTTCATCATTCGAGTGGTGGTTGCCTTATTTTTATTCGTCATCAATCCGTGTTGAATCAGTTTTTTGCGAAAAGCTACCCCCAAATAAAAACCTGGGTCAGGTAAAGCACCTTTGATAGAAAAGGTGCCTCCCATAGGAATTGTACCATTGATGTAACGTACGTGGTCGTAAGGTGCCCCGTGGATGTAGGCTTGATCACCCGTGCCTACTGCCGCAGTTTTCAAGTGGTTGACAAACTGAATGCGGGGTACCCAGGGGCTGGTACGCAATACCTTGGGGGCCGCGTTGAGCCGACTGGCGGGTTGTAAGTATAACTTATAAGTATTGTCTAATACATTAATGGCTCCGGCAGGCGCTGCATAGTAGTTGCCCATATCTGCCCAAATCCAGCTCGAAGGAGTAACGTTTTCCTCAAATAAAGTTTCATCTATAATCAGTTGCCCTTTTACCTTCCGAATACCTGCCTTTTTCATCGCAGCTACCCATTCATTCATTGTTCTATCCAGCGAGTACCCCAGCAAAGGCGAGCCCAGGGTAGGGTCGCCCCCTCCTTTGATATATACATTGCCATTGACAACTCCTCCGCTCAAAGCCCCATCGTATTGAATCTGAGTAGCAAACTTATAGTTGCCCCCCAAAATACCCAAACCTGCCGAGGTGGTCACGGTTTTGAGGCTCGATGCTACCGTCATTGTTTTATAAGGATTTACCTGTACCAACTGTTTGCCCGATGTTACATCTTGTATCGACAGTGCCCAGCTTCCGTGGCGTAGTACTGCATCGCGGTTGAGCTGGTCTATCAATTGTTTAAGGGCAATTGGTATCGCTGTAGGGTGGGTAGTTTTGGGTGCGTGATTGTTGTCGGGTAAGTGAGAAGGCATATCAGCGGCTTGTTTTTGTTGTGAATGGCTACATGTAACCAACGTAATAAGCATAAATGCGGCAATATAAAGCAGTAGTTTTTGAGACATGGTCATAGTGACAAGGCACAAACAATAAGCGGCAGGTGACTTGTTGTGTTTAGATATTGATGATAAAAAATGATCAAACTTTTAGTTTTACTTCGGTATTTGTATCAAATAAAATACATAAAAAAAGCCAACCCACGAATGGATTGGCTTGCAAAATAAGTTGAATCGGTTAAACTGCAAAACTTTCGCCACAGCCACAAGTGCGGCTTGCGTTAGGGTTTACAAAATGAAACCCTTTGCCGTTGAGTCCATCGGTAAAATCAAGGGTAGTACCCAATAAATACAACAGACTTTTTTTATCTACCAATATTTTGACTTCTTTATCTTCGAAAATTTCGTCTTTTTCTTTGACTTCGGCATCAAAGTTCAAGTCATACATTAAACCAGAACATCCACCACCTTTTACCGATACTCTTATGTTGTGGGCAGTGTCCAATCCATCTTTTTGACGGAGTTCTACAATTTTGTCTTTTGCTCTTTCTGTTATTTGAACCATTGTCTGGAGAATTATTTTAGTGTTAAGTTCAAAGTTTAAACCAAATAATTACAATTTTGGTAATTGATTAAGAGTACTTGAGTCCTCTTAGAGTATGTTTAAATTTTGTCTTCGGAGTTAAAAATGATGAGTTTTTTGTGCCGAGCTCTGCGAAGCTAATAGCCATAGCTATTGACGCAAAAATCAACAAAGTCAGCGCGTAAAAATCACTTTTTTAACCCAGATTATGATTTTTAAACATACTCTTATTTATAAATACGTTTTTTTTGCAAGTTAAGTAAAAAAAATGGTAGTATAACTATCATAATGTCTTGTTAAATTTGCATCGGTTATTTTTTAAATAAGTACCCAGACAGCATTCAATATGTCTTAAAAGTAGGTAGGATGAGCTTATGACAAGCGAGTGAGCCTATTTGTAGCTGAGCACTGGTTGCTATAACATATTGGTATCTTAGAGCTTGTCGATACTTATAGTCATACAAACCATTCAAAAAATGTTAAAAGTAGAACACATAGGCATTGCCGTAAAGTCATTAGAAGAGTCTAACGACCTGTTTACCAAGTTATTTGCCCGCCCTCCTTACAAAACAGAAGCCGTAGAATCGGAAGGAGTAAGTACCTCGTTTTTTCAAATGGGTGAGTCTAAAATAGAGTTGTTGGAAGCCACCCGCGAAGACAGCGCTATTGCCAAGTTTATAGCCAAAAGGGGAGAGGGTATACATCATATTGCCTACGAGGTAGAAGACATTCAGAAAGAAATGGAACGCCTGAGCAATGAGGGCTTTACCTTGCTTAACAAAGAACCCAAAAAAGGCGCTGATAATAAGTTGGTGTGTTTTTTACATCCTAAAACCACCAACGGAGTGTTGATAGAACTTTGTCAGGAGATAAGGTAACCTGAGTACCCAGTGACGAGCGACAAGCAATAGTTGCTGGGTATTGTGATAATAATCCTTTACTTGTTGCTTGTCACTCAATGCTTGAAACGATCCTTAAGCTACCAAAAACAGCGGCTTATATTCTACATTGCGTTGCACCTCTAGTTGGTTAGAGTTAAGCTCCAGCGCCAGTAGATTGCCCATTCCGCCTGAGCCTTCGTATACACAGCCATTGTCTAAGGGAATGGTCAGGCTACGGTTGTTAATGCACTGTTTGATATAGTCGAGCGACTTGGGATCATGACCGTGTGCCAGTTTGCGGTGTTCAATTTTTTCTGCCTCTACAGCAAAGTTTTTGATCCACAACATAGACTCAATGTCTAAAAAAGGATTGGTATGGCGAAAGTTGAGCCCTGCGTGTACCAACACGTGGTTGTTGAGCAGGTAATAATAACGTAGATTTTCTAAGAATTGAATGTAATAAGAAGGGATTTGGTCGAGGGTTTGTACACCGAAGCTCTGCAAAGTAGCCTTGCCTCCGTGCCTTATCCAGCCCGCAAATAACTCCTCTATTTCGGGGGTCCACTGCTTAGATTGTAGCGCCCAGTAGCAACGCAAGAGTACGTCTTCATGGTTTCCTCTAAGTGTATATACTTTATACCCCGATTCTTGCAGATTTACAATATAATCGATAATCTCTTTGCTACCTGATCCACGATCAATATAATCTCCCAATAAAAATAATTGATCGTCCTGTGATAACTGTACTTTATATTCTAATAGATTGACAAATGTTTTATAGCAGCCGTGAATGTCGGCAATGACCCATTGTTTATGCATGGTGTATTGTTCCAAGTAACATTTAATTTTTTCTGATAATATATGTGTAATAATGCACCTTCAACTTGTATATTTGTTAGGCTGATTTTAGCAGTTTTCAATGTAGTTAACGTGTAAATAGAGTGATTGTTATAAAGGGCAGTATTCCAAATTTATGACATATTTTTTTTAAAAGCAGGATACTGTACTTATAGTCACAAAAGTTCTTGAATAATTATAAATAAAACTGAAAATCACGAAAGCTGTTTTGTGAAATTTCGCTAAAAGAGTTTTTTCTCTATAAAAAACTTACAGCATTCTTACAAGGTAAAAACACTTTCAAACGGTTTTACCACATAATACCCTGGTACAATTGGTACAATAAAAATGTATGATTGATGGGGTAAAAAAAAACACCAAATGCCAACAAGCCCAAAAAATGCCTAACTTGCCCCTTCGATACACCAAAAGTTGACAAGTGCGTATGTATTTTATAGTATCTCCCATTGCCGCCAATTTCTTTTATAACAGCCTTACGGTAATAGCCCAAGGCATACAACTAGAGCAAGTAACCACAGAAGAAGCTCCCCCCATACCTACCACCGAAAAGTTGCACGACTTGCGTTCGGCTACTATTCAATTGAATGCACTTTTTTATAACCTTATCAAAGAAATTACAGCGAAGGAATCCCAGATTTTTTACAGCCACTTTGCCCAAATTAGTTTTGTGTGCGAAGCCTACGATCTTGACAAAAGCTTTGAAGACGAGATTCATAGCTGGCGTATTTTGTGCCGCCGTACCCAGCGCCAAGACAGCTTTGCGCCTGCCCCCTGGCAGGTAATGGCGGGTGTGCAAATAGTCGCGAGTTTGGTGTATCATTTTTCGCAAGAAACTGTGCCTTCCGAGCTATTGAATTTATACAAAGATGCTGACTTGCCCTCGTTGTATCAGCGCAACGACCCGACAGAAAAAATAGACTTGTTGCGGGCAATTATTTTGCGTACTACAGGCTACGAGCTACTCAATAATGGCAAAGGGCGTTGCGTGCTTATATGCGAAACCGAACACTTTGGCAGGGCGTGTATTCAAGTGACCGACACCAACTATAAAACTATTAGCCAGTTTGGGAGGTTTGCTCAGCCTTACCAAACCATTCACGTGACCGACCTGGCAGTGCAACCCATCAGCGAAAGCGACGAAGAAACCTCTAAACCGCTAACGAGTAATTTTCGCACCACCGAAAGTTCAAACCTAGTGCTTGAGCCCGATTATTTGGTGGATGCTTCGGCTATAGCCCGCTGTGTAGACCGGTTTGGGGGGCGGTCGTCTTATAATTATTTGTTGGGCAATTTGCGGTTTTTCACTGGGTCGGAAGCCACCTTTACGGGAAATCTGATCAATGAAATGCTCGACCAATTGATTGACAATGAAGCAATAAGCTACGAAGATGCTTTCAAGGGGGCGTTGTACAAGAGTTTCTTAGAGGCAGTTTTTCTAAAGGACAAACTCCAGGCAATTTACCTTAACCTCAAAACCCAGTTTACTACGCTCAAGCAATTTGTAAAAAAATACCACCAGCAAAGACTCACTACCGAACCTACGTTTTTGTCGTCTACCTATGGGTTACAAGGGCGGCTCGATGTGCTGATTGAGCACGAAGAAGATCAGGACAAACAAAACCTGAAGGAAATCATAGAGCTAAAAAGTACCAAAAGTGTGCCCCCAGTGCGTTCTAAAGCCTGGGCAAACGACTTGGTGCAGGTGGCCTGTTACAACCTTTTGCTGGATGACACCTTTGAGGAACGACGGGGCATTAGTGCCATTTTGTATTCGCAAGCCGAAGAGGGCGAGCATTTGCGTAACTGTGGTAAGCTCAATTTTGAACAACAAGATGCCTTGTTATTACGCAACCAGATGGTGTTTCTGGATTTTATGATTGCCCGTGAAAATTCCCGAATTTTTGATCAATTGCTCAACCGGATTCAGGCGGGGAAACTGCCTTTTTATGTGATAGACGACGCCAAGATATTTGACGAAATGTGGCGCAGTTGCCGCGAAATAGACAAGGCATATTTTACGGCTTTTGCCGGATTGGTGGTGCGCGAAAACATAGCGGCTAAGATTGGGCTTACCGAAAACGACTTTCAAAATGGGTTTGCCAACTTGTGGAAAAACTCGCGGGAAGACAAAACAGCCAACTTTAGTTTGCTCGAAAACTTGAGCCTTGACTTTACCCGTTCCGACCTTGACACGTCTACCTTGGTTTTTCAGCGCAACCAAACCCGTACCAGTGTTACCACCTTTCGTAAGGGCGACATTGCCGTGTTGTATCCCATGAATTCCGATGGTAGCTTGTCAGCGTTGAAGTATCAATTGCTCAAGTGCAACATTGTGCACATTAACTCAGCCGAGGTAAGCGTACAGGCGTGGAACAAGCACATCGACGAGCAGTTTTTGCAAAAACACCGCCACTGGGTGCTAGAGCCCAATTTATTAGAGAGCGGCAACCGCGATTTGCTGGCGTCGTTGGCTTATTACTTGTCTATTCCCGACAAACGCAAAGATATATTGTTGGGGCAAAGCCAGCCACGTTTTGGCACCTTGCCAGGCATTGAAATTGAGCGCCTCAATGCTGAACAAAACCAGATTTTGAATCAGGCTTTAGCCGCTCAAGATTATTTTTTGCTCCAAGGACCTCCAGGCACGGGCAAAACCTCGGCAATGCTGGCGCAAATGGTCAATCATTTATTCCACCACACCAAAGAAAACATATTTTTGCTGGCTTTTACCAACCGGGCAGTAGACGAAATTTGTAAGAAGATTTACCCTATATGCCAACAACGGATGATTAGGCTGGGCAGCAGCAAAGAAAACGCGCCTTATAGTTTGAGTAACATTAGTAAGGGCAAATTGGTCAAGGAAATGCACCAGGTGTTGGTAGAAACCAACGTATTTGTTTCTACAGTGGCCTCGTTTTACAAACACTTGAACTTGTTCAATATTAAAAGCTTTGACACAGTGATTATAGACGAAGCATCACAACTGCTTGAACCCCACTTGTGTGGGGTGTTGCCTCGTTTTAAACGGTTTATCTTGATTGGCGATGAAAAACAGTTGCCCGCCGTGGTAACACAGGATGCCGAAAAGTGCCAAACCCAACAAACCGACTTACACGAAATGGGCATCAAAGATTTGAGTATTTCTATGTTTGAGCGGCTGCTTACCAATGCCCAAAACCGGGGCTGGCACGACTGCTACGCTATGCTTACTACCCAGTTTCGCATGCATCAAGACATTACCCAGTTTGTGAATGAGCATTTTTACAAAAAACTAAAAATAGGCACTGAGCGACAAAAAGCAAGCTTGCAGCACCCCCAGGGACATACCCAAAGTGAGCTAGAGCTCTGGCTCAACCAACATAGATTGTTGTTTTGGGCGTCACCGCTAGAGCCCCATAATAAAATTAACCGGGCAGAAGCCCAACGAGTGGTACAGCTGCTTCACGTGATAAGAGATATGTATGGAGAGGCATTTACTGCCGAAACTGTAGGCGTGATTACGCCTTATCGTGCCCAAATTGCCGAGATTTACGGGCAACTCGACGAAGACCTGCAAAACAAGGTAAGTATTGATACTGTAGAGCGTTATCAGGGCAGCGAACGCGAAATCATCATTATCTCTATGGCGGTAAACCACCCCGAACAACTCAAAAATCTACAGGCTTTTAATGCTGAGCAAACTGTAGACAAAAAGCTAAATGTGGCGCTTACCCGTGCCCGCGAACAAGTGGTGTTGTTGGGTAATGAAGAGGTGCTGCGTGAAGGGGTATTTTATGCAAAATTGATTGATTTTATGCAGCATAAAGAAGGGTAGGGGGGAGTAAAGTGATTGTATGGTTTGCGAGGCACGGCTAGAATCCAAAAACCTGTCAGCTAGGCTATTCAAAATTAGGGAATTGCTTCCCCAAAAAAATATTCAAAATATATAAAAACCACTACATTCGGCTTATTCCATACCTGTCGGTGCTCCCCTCTGTATATTTCATAAACCATTAAAAGTCAGCATACTATAAAGCCGTAGAAGTTTACAAAGCAGGCAGCACTTGTGGTTTGTAGCTTATCGCTTGAACCTTACTCCTGCAAACGCTCCTGACTACTAATAATACCTAAAAAAACTAATATTGGTATACGACAACCACTCTTGTATTTGTTTGATAGCCCTGTCAGAAAAGGCATTGTGGGCAATATTGAGGTGTTCCAGACATTGCAGGTTTTTTAATTCTGGCGATAGTTCTTTGATCTGATTGCTCTCAATACTGAGTCCAATAAGGTTGGTGAGCTGATAAATTTCGGGAGGCAAGGTGGTAAGCTGATTTTTTTCTAAAGTAAAATACTGTAGGTTCTGCAATTGTCCTATTTCGGCGGGTAAGGCGGTAAGTTGGTTGCCGCTCAAATTCAATGTTTGCAAGTTGGTCAATTGCCCAATTTGGGCAGGTACTGCAGTCAATTGATTGTGCCTAAGACTTAAATATTCCAGGCGGGTCAATTGGGTGATTTCTATAGGTATTTGCGTAATTTTATTTTGGTTCAGGCTTATTTCTTTGAGGGCAAACATTTGTAGAGCTTCTTCCGGAAACTTGTCCAGACGCTCCATAATGAGGTAAAGCTCGGTAAGGTCTTGCCAAAAGTCTAACTCTAGCCCGTGCCTCACACACAACACCGGGTATTTTCGCAAGGCTGTTTGTACCCCTGTGCCATAGTTGCCTCCAAGCCCTACGCAAAGCTGAAACGCAAGCTCAATATTGTTTTTGTCTGCCGACCGCAGCAAATGTTCAATCTTGGTATTTACTTCCTGTTCATCCATTGAAAACACCTACACTATGTGTTTTGGTTTTGAAACCATACACTTTTTTATAGCAGATAAGTCTTGATTTTTTTGATAGTTTTACAGCATAAAAATAGCTGCTAATCTGCTGAGT
>NZ_CANLRP010000220.1 GCF_947493425.1 uncultured Microscilla sp.
TTTCAAGCACTTTTGAGACTGATAAAATTAAACTCTGCACAAGCATTAGTAGTGAAAAATTAGTGTACGGTTTTGAAGTTTTGGTTTACAAAATTGGTACAATGAAACACTCAAACCACAAATATATAATTTTGCGCCACTTATAAAACTATTTGGGGGGCAATTCGACCTTGTATAAATCTCAGGAGCAAAACGTGGTTTATTTACCCTGGTCTTTCCAACCATTCCAAAAAAGGAGTAACCTTCAAACGGCTGACGATGGCCTTGTCAGGAATGGCAAAGTGTAGGTTTACTACCATTTTTCGGTGAAAGTAAGGTTCAATATCTTTGACAGCCCCCCGGTTTACAATCATCTGGCGGTTGATCCTAAAAAACAGCTGACGATCAATGACCGCCTCAATCTCATCAAGGCGTTTAAAAATGGCTTGCTTTTCTCCATCAAACCCATACACATGAACAGTGTCATTGTCTAAATGAAAAAATGCAATCTTTGTCACCTCTACCGGAATCATCTTATCGCGGTAGCGCACTAAAAAAGACCTTTGCAGAGTGGGTGGGTCAGTAGGGTAGGGGGCTGTCAATATTTGCTGGGCTACCTGTGGTATGTTTGGGTGGGTTTTGCCCAAGGCCTGCTGTAGGTTTTGAACCTTGGCAAGCGATTGGTGAATGTCTTGTTCTTTGAAAGGCTTCAGGATATAGTCAATGCCATTGTTTTTGAGTGCTTTCATGACAAACTCATCGTAAGCGGTGCAAAAAATCACAGGTACGGTTACCTCTACTTGTTCAAACACCCTAAAACTTTGTCCATCGGCAAGTTGAATGTCCAAAAAAATAATATCAATTTGTGTCTGGTGTTTTTTCAAGTAATTTACTGTAGCTTCTACACTGTCGAGCACCCGTACTACCAGGTATTCTGCTTTGGCTTCTATAAACTCAGTAAGCAATTCAGCAGTTCGTCGTTCATCTTCTACTACCAATACATTCATTTTTTTAATATAAATTAAGGGTGACCGCATATTCGTGTTCGTTTTGGGCAACAGTGAGTCCATTGTCGAGCCCCATCAACTGATAACGGTTGCGGAGGTTGTCAAGTCCCACCCCCAGCGAATCTTCTTGAGGGGCTTTGGGTTGGTAATTGTTAGCCACAGTTACACTGCTGGGCTTTTGTTGGTAAATTTTGATAGTCAATGGGCGGCTCGTAGACACAATATTATGCTTGATGCAGTTTTCTACCAATAGTTGCAAGGCATATATTGGCAAACTGTAAGCCAGGGCGTCAGGGGCAAGCTGAATGTCTACGTGCAGGGCGTCTTCGTGCCTTACCTTGAGCAAATAAATATAGGCATTCAAAAAATCCACCTCCTCTTTAAGCGTCACGGTGTTGGTAGCATGTGTTTGCAGTATTTGACGGTATACATCGGACAAGTTCATTACAAAATCTTCTGAGTTGGCGTTGCCTGACCTGATCATGGTGCGTAAAGTACTGAGTGAATTAAACAGAAAATGAGGGTTTACTTGTTTGCGAAGCTGGTCTAGTTCTGCCTTGTATTTTTCAGATTTTAGGGCAAGATTTTCGGCCTTGAGCGTAGCTACTGATTTGGCGGTTTTGAGGGTATGCTGAATAGCAGTAAACAACCACGAAGCCAGTAAAAATTTAAGCCCGGCTGCCCAACCCAATGGGGTAGAAAGAAATTGAAAATTGTTTGAAAAAAAACGGGAAAGGATGAACAGGTACAAGGCGGTAAGTCCCAGATTGCCCAGCAAAAAAGTGAACAAAAACTTACCTCCTTTAGTAGGGGTTATTTGGTTATTGAAATACCATAAAATGAGTAAAAACAAGCTAATGCAGGCCCAACGAGGCAAAAAATCTATCATATCCAGTGATTTTTGTCGGGCTACATCGCCTATAAAATTGAGCAATGGCAGCAAAAAAGCAATCACAAAGGGCAGGGCTCTTTCTATAGAACTGGTTTGGGTATTTTTGTCCAACATCTGTGTTTTTTTTTTGGGTAATTGTGTGGTCATTGCTTGGGCAAATTTGTCAAAAATAAGACTCGATTATTAAAAACAAGTGTCTACTCTAAGAAAAAAAAGGGGTAAGCCAGGCAATGTTTGGGAACATTTTATGTCAAAACCTGCGCGTGCTACGGCATTAGTTGCGATATTTGCCCGAATTTGCTAATATTGATATACGTTTGACGAGATGCCTACTTTTGAGATTGATAAACACATAATAATGCTTAAAAATCTGTTTTTTTTATGTTTGCTGGCCACCATTGGCTATAGCTGTACCGGGCTCAGAAATAGCCGTAAACAGGCGCTGGATGAGAATATTATAGCGACCACCTCGCAGTTGAATATTATAAAAACGCTCGAAAATAAGATTCAAAAAAAGTTGGTAGATGACTCAAACAATGCCATTAAAAGCTACCTGCCCATACTCAAAGCACTTGAAACTGAGCTCAAAGCCCGTAAAACAATGCTTGCGTCGCTGGACATAAAAAAAGACTCGGAAAAAATAGAGAAACTTACCCGTGAGTACCGCAAAAAGCGTGATGAGGAAATTAACCTGTTGCTCATGATGAACGATTTTGTAAATGTAGGTACTGGTACCGTAAAATCGGAAGGTACTTTTGAGTCAGGAGAGTTTACCTTGAGTGCAGATGTAAAGTCACGTATCAACTTGTTTGTCAAGCAGGTAAAAGACTCTCTGGGTAAGTATGAAGGTAAGTTAGACGCTACCCAATCGCTTCAGGTAGAAATAACCACCACTGGATACAGCGACGCAGAACCATTGCGTCGCCCCAACCTTATTGCCTTACTGAAACGAAATGCTCCTGGGCCTATGCCGCGCCCCAAAAAAGGCATCAATTATCCCCAAAACAGAAAATACCTCAATAAAGTACTGTCGCGTTTGCGTGCCAAATCGGTATACAAGTACCTTGACAAGGCGCTCAAAGAGGTGGGTAAAGCCAACATCGTACGCCAATCTGACAATGTAATTGGTTTGGGCGAAACTTATCCTTACCGCGATATTAAAGACTACCTGGAAGTAGACGAGCGCCGTCGTATTTGTAAGTTCTCAGTGGCAATTATTCCTGTCAAAAGCAACGAGTTAGATTGATGTTTGGTCTTGAGCTTTGATTGGCTTTTAGCCTTTTTGTTCTTCGTTTAGCTTTTTTATTGAGCTGTGATGGACTTTTGGCCTTTAGCTTTTTTTTGAGCTGTGATGGACTGTTGGCCTTTAGCTTTTTCTTGAGCTGTGATTGGCTTTTAGCCTTTAGCTTTTTTTTGAGCTATGATTGGCTTTTAGCCTTTTTTTGAACTACGATGAGCTTTAGCCTTTAGCTTTTTCTTGAGCTATGATAGGGTTGAGCCTTTAGCTTTTTTTTGAGCTTTGATTGGCTTTAGCCTTTAGCTTTTTCTTGAGCTGTGATTGGCTTTTAGCCTTTTATTGAGCTTTGATTGGCTTTAGCCTTTAGCTTTTTCTTGAGCTGTGATGGACTGTTGGCCTTTAGCTTTAAATTATCATATTTGCGAATTAGTTAGGAGTTGCTAACCCGTAGTTTTAACTACGCTTTGCGCTCATTCGTAATTAGGATTGCACGAAGTTTTTAAAATCCTTGATATACAGGTATTTACATATAAATCAAGGTGTTAATTGTAGGGGCTACCCTTGCTATAATGCAATGGAAGTTCTCGATTTATCGGAATGGTCGCCCTAGCAAAGAGCAAACATGAGCGTATACGCCGCCTTTTAAAAGTGAAAACAACCTTGTTTTTGTTCGCTTTAACCTTACAAAATACTTATTATCAGATGATTACAAGACTTCGTACACTCCTAATTCGTAATTAAAAAACTTTGCATTTGTCATTGTTTTAAAAAGTACTTTGGTTTACAAAGTTGTTGTGTAAAAAAAATACACTTTTTATAATGATTGATTTTTTTGGAGTATCAAAACCCTTTTAAAAGCTTTTCAAGTGCGTTTAAGTGTGCCTGAAATTCTTTTTTGCCTAACTCAGTTGCCTGATAAGAAGTGCGAGGTTTGCGCCCTACAAATTCTTTTTTTAGTCTAATGTATTCTTTTTTTTCAAGGGCTGTCAAATGACTCGCCAGGTTTCCATCCGATGCGTCCAGTAGTTTTTTGAGAGTGTTAAAGTCCACCCAATCGTTTACTACTAGAATAGCCATAGTGCCAATTCTAAATTTATTTTCAAACGCCTTATTTAATCCTTCTATAATACTCATAATACCCCCTTAAACCCTTGTTTTGCTGTGTTTTATGCCTTGGTGTGTGCCTATCTTTCGTGGCGGTACCACATCAGTGCCCCATACACAATGTGCAATGCTCCAAAACCAATCGCCCAAAATAACAAACCATAGCCGATTAGAAAAGAAGAAATTAGCCCTAGAGCAATTTCGGTGATGCCCAGGTAGCGAATTTCGTTGAGGGTGTATCGACTACCATTGACCAAAGCCAGCCCGTAAAAAATAAGTGTACAGGGAGCCACTAAAGCAAAATATCCGTGGTACCCCAGTACTACACAAAAAAGCCCTCCAGTAGCAAGCGGAATCATGAGGTTCCAAAAAAGACGCAAGGCAGGCTTGGGCATGAGCTTTAACCCTTTACGTTTGGCTTTGCGCCAGGTAAAATAAACCCCAGCACCCAACGAAAGCACCAATACGCTTAAAGCGTCGATGATGAAAAAGGTAAGAAAATCTATATTGATACTATCGTCTGCATTGATTGCCCGCGTGTAATAGTCTGCGTAAGGTGCTTTAAGGTATATAAAGGCCGCACCTGCACCCAAGAGGGCAAATACGCCCGCAAAAATGCCTGAAAGCCCGCTTAATGATAAAAAGCGGGACGATTTTTCCATCAACGATCTAATCTCAGTTAGGGTTTCTGCGTACGCTTGTTGTTCTTTCATTGGTTTGTGTAAAGTACTTTGAAACCCAAAGTAAGTTCATTGCAAACAATAACACAAGTTTTTAGACAAGTTTGTTACGTTTGCTCATAGGGTGTAAACCTCCCATCGTGTTACTATTGGCTCATAGCCTGGCATACACTTTTTCACTTTGTTATACACTGGCAAAGTTAAATTACCTCTTCCCACAAAATCTTCCCGGTTTTGGTATCAATGCCAATCACCCCGTTTTTGCCTGCTGTGATATACACTGCGACTACATTGCGATGATAAGCCGATTGGTTTACAAATACCCGGTTGATACGTTGGTTTTTGTAGGTCAAAATTTCAGAGTCAGGTTGCATATTTTCCCACATTACCTTGCCGTTACGGTCTATAGCCGTCAGCATTTGTCGGGCATTTTTACCCACCTTATCGTTGTGCAAAATAATACAAAAATACTCGTTGCCATACACTAATTTTGCCTTGATATAACTCTGGGCACTTTGCCCTATTTGTTGGGTTATTCTGGGGTTGATGCCGTTGGTTTGTTTCTTCTTTTCGGTGTTATACCTAAGGGGGCTTATTTTGGTTTTCACCAGAGACAAACGGGTAGCATTGCCTGTTCTTTGTGTCCACCACAGATACTCTTCTATGCGAAGGTTCGAGTCAGGGCGGGTGACCAATGTTTTGAAATAAGGCGAATAGTAGTATACTTGGTTAGTGCTGGAAGTAACCTTGAACCAATACCCCTCTTTGGCAATAGTACCTACACCTTTGACCAGTTCGGGCATTGCCTCAATGGTTTCCATCAGGTTTTCGGTAACTTTGCCAGTGCGTGCGTCTCTTAGTTCCAGTATCATTTGATCGGCATTAAAGACCAATATTTGATCTTTTACCCGCATCAACTTAAGCCTACTGGTAATTTTTACTCCCTCAGCAATGGTGATTGTTGCCAACTTACTGCCACTGGGGTGCCCAATAATACGTGCCGTATAAGTGTGGCTCATGCCTCCCTTCATTACTATCCCTTGTTCTAGTATCCAACTCACCAACCCGTCTTTAGTGGCTACAATCTTGGTAGCCTGAGTTTGTACAGTGTTATGCTGAGGAACTCCAAAAAATATGCTGCGCATGCTGTACCCTATGACCGATAGTATGATTACTGGCAATACCACAAATATCCAACGACTGCTTTTGCTACTGCTGGAGGTTTTAACGACTGTAGTAGAGGTATGGGTATGACTGGTAGTATGTGAGCCACGCATGGCTTGGTCAAACAACTCGTCAAAATCGAAATCAAAGCCTTGGTTTGTTTGAGCTCCAGGTTGGGGTCTTTGCATCCGGTTGATGAGTTCATACGCTTGAGGGTGGCTTGGGGTAATTTCCAATACCTTTTCGGCAAGCTTCATGGCTTTTTGCTTGTCGGTGTCATTGCCTTTTTGTTTCCACAAACCCTCGTGTGCCAGTGCCAGCCCAAAAGTACCCTCTATGTTTTTGGGCGAAATGGTGAGTAATTCTTCAAATTCTTTGCGGGCATTTTGCCAGTTTTGATGGGCAAGGTGTTGTTTGCCACGGATAAGGTAGTTTTGTTTGGCGGTTTGCAGGTCTTTGGCTTCCAGCCCCATTACCTGGGCTATTTCCCAAAGATCTTCTTCTGATAGTTGGTCATCACTGGTCTCTTTTTTCTTTTGTAAGTTCAACACTTTTTTTACAAAGTCATCCAACTTTTCATTGTCTTTATGCTCCATGGGTTGGCAGTATTTTATTCATTAAATTACCTGATTGAGCGTAAACTTAACAAAAAAAGAGAGGATTGTAAGTGTTTGGGTGAATAGGTATTATAAAACAGTGTAGTTTTGATGGTATTATACAACAACGTTATCCATTAGCTCAAAGACTAAGGGCTTTGCCTTGTTTTGTATACGCATTACTGCGTACTACTTTTCCTGTGATTATAAGCTCGCCCATTGGATTGGCGCTAAGTGGTGGGTGTTTCAAGACCTATTCTTCTCCAGCAAGTTTTCCCTTTGATTTTTGTATTTTTACTCCAAAGTAATCCATACCTTTGGTATATCAAGTATTAAAACAAAATTATACAATTGGCACTTGTAATTAGCGTATGGTGAGTAGCTAAAACTACTGGTCATTTATCGCTAATTGTTTGTTGCTGCTTATTTAAACAAATTTTTAAACAGTAAAATCAATGCAAAAACGACTCAATATTCTTTTAGCAACACTTACCTTATTGTTTGTGGTGCAGGTACAACAAGCCCAAGCCCAAAAAATAAGAAAAAAACACTTGATCAAGGTTTGGAAAATCTCATTGGAGTCAATTACTCAAAGTTTGCCCCCTGAGCAAAAAGAAAAGTATGACCAAATGAACGACACCGACAAGAAAGCTTTTGCGGCTTATATGGAGCAAATGATTGGTAAAATGCGCATTGAGTTTAAGTCTGGAGGCAAGGCGACCGTCAATTTATTTGGCGAAAAAAATAAAGAAGCCACCTGGAAACTTAAAAAAAATGTGTTGACTATGAATACCGAAGGCAAAAACAGGAAAATGACCATACTTGAACTAAGCAACGAAAAATTTAAGTTTGAAGCCATTGATGACGATGGAAAAAGAATGGAATTGACTATGGTTCCTGCAAGCAAATAATGCTTGTATTGACCAGGCTAAAGTACAAAAGCCTTGAAATGACTTATTCATTTCAAGGCCTTGGGGGTAGATGTTATGTACTATTTTAGGCTGTCTTTACCTCTGGTATTTCTTCTTTGGGTACTTTAATGATGGTCATGACATAAAAGAATGAATGATCTTCATCTATTGCCTCAAACCCAAACTGAAGTTTTTGCCCCGAACGACGCGCCATATCTAAAAAGCCTAATCCTGCGCCCCCCTTGCTCGATAGTTCCATATTTTGAACAATCTCACGGTAGAGTTTGCGAATTTCGCCTTTCTCCATTTCGTTTATATTCTTTAGTTTGTTGTTGAGTATTTCAGCGTCCTTATTGTTGATAGGGTTGCCCGATGCCAATATATACTCGTCGGCTCGTTTGCCCATCAAGAATACCGGACTGTATATTTCAGGGTCGAGTTGAGGGGTAAAATTTTCTTGTTCATAATGGCGCACAATGTTTTGTAAACACTCTACCATTACATTAATGATTTTTTTCTTAATAAAAAATACCTCTTCTAGAGCGTCCAGCTTACTGTTTGCCAATTTAGTAAGTGACACCATTATATCATGGGTAATGGTTCCTTCATAAATTAGAATCAGTTTTTTGTCAACCATTAACTTTCTGAGATCCTCTACGTATTTCATTTTTAGGAAGATTAAATTTTATGATCTGCAATTACTCAAAGCTTTGTGATGAGTATTTTGGCACTTTTTATGTAACTTTTATTACATCGGTACTTTAAAAGCAAAACTTTGATACAACTTTCGATGGACAATTTGTTACTTTAGCAATGTAGTACAAAACCCTAACCAAATTTATTAAAGAATGAAAAAGGATAATTTAAAAAGTAAAAAAATGGTACATTTCAGAAACCGTAAATTGTTTCGTTCAATGGATGTTGCCCCAACTAATTCTTCAACAAGTAAAGCACTTGCCAAATTGGAAGAACTAGTTGCTCGTCAAAAGTAAATAATACATCTTATGTCGTATTGTAATTTATAAGCCACTCTTTAATTGTTCAAATTGAGGAGTGGTTTTTTCATGTGATTACATATACTGTCTTTTCAGGATTTATTTTATAACTACCCCCCAAACCAAGGCTTGGTGAGTTATCCCACACCTAAAACGCACATTTCACATATATATTGATACTCTAATATAATCATTTACCTGATACTATGAGTGGTGACTATTCATTTAGTACTTCAGGTAATGACTAAATATTAGATGTTTTACTGCCTTAAGTACAAAAAACTTTACTTTCCAACACATGCATTTACTGTCTGCATTGGGCAAAAATTCCAGGATCAGACAAGCATAAAATTAATGGGAAACATTGAACAATCCTCAAAAACAAATCACAGGCTAAGCATTTACCTCAAGCAGGTAGTCCAGCGTATGTGTTGCCGCCAATAAGAATCCTGTGAGTGCATTAAATCGCCGGGAGTGGGCGGTGACAGTATGTGTTGCCTTCAGTGGTAATTTGATAAAGCAACAGGCGGGTAGATTTGCCAGACTTTCTTTAAGTCTTGGGGTGTTGTATCTGGTTCTATCATCAATTTACAACTCGTGAGTTAGCCAACAACCTGCAAGACTTAATGCTACCTTTTGCAAATTTATTGCAGTATCAAGTGATTGATAGTAAGCAAGTTATATTGGTGGTTTATTTGATTGAAAAATAAGTAAGTTTCTGTTTTCTTAGGCATTGACACTACATTTTATGATGAGTTATGGAGACAAAGTTGATAGATTTTTTCAGGTGAATTTACCAGACAGAGACATCTTAGGAAAACGGGGAGCAATAATTGAAAGCTATGAGCCAAGCACTAAATAAAAACGAATGGAATAATGAGGCTAGGTTTGTCCCAAACATACCCTGAGCTAAAACCAGGGCAAATAACATCACACATAAGATAAACAAGCAAGCAAGTAAAAATAAGAAGGCTCTATGGCTATATATTCAACAGGTAGCAGCCGTTACAAATGATTGTAAAAATTTGCTAATAAGTTTATTGAAAATAAAATAAATCATACAGCGTACTGTATAATGAATTGTAGCGGGTTATGAATGGAAACCTCTCTCATAAAAAGACCAAAATAGTTTGACAGCAGCACGTTTGGTGTTTTTTTCCTGATATTTAAAGCTTTTTTTGCTCAAAAGATGAAGGCAAAATTTGTAACTCTCTTTGCATTATGGCTATATTTCAAATGTAAAAAACCTTGTCGAGATGGATCAAGAACCTCAAAAATCCAAAAAAAGTAAAAAGCCTTCTTGTATGATGAAACGTGGTTTTTTTGTACTACGTCAGTGCGAAAACCCAGCGGTAAGGCAATGTGCCATTACCCAAAAGTTCATTTGCGAAGATCACTCTGTACACTGGGAAGGCAAAATAATAAGCACAGAAGCCTATGCTGATGAAATGAAGAAGCAGGGTAAGAAACCATCAACCATCACGCGTAATCTGGCAACCTGGCGACCAGGCGAAAAACGAAACTATACCCTTTGGCATTATTACATGCGTGAAGATTTTTACGAACGTCAAAATTATGAACCATTGGTAGATTATGACGAGTTTGATGAGGCGGATGAAGCTGGGTTTGAAACCGAAGCAGGGGAGTATTGGGATGAAGAAGATGGAGGCAAGGGAGGTTTTTATGACAGTTGATATACAGCCTTGTATTTGGGTAGGTAGTAGCAAGCAGTGAGCGATAAGCTTCAAACAAGGACAGTATGCTTATAGTATGGCAGTTACACCTACTCATTAGCTGTATTGAATATTGTCTTGGCACTTAGCATACAATACAGCAAAGCTACGAAATCGTTTACTTTTTTATCAAGTCAAGGAGTTGTTTGTCTGGCAACCCCTTGACTAACTGCGGAACTTATCTGTTTAATTTTGACTCAAAACCAGTTGATTTTATTACCCCTGTTTGCTCAAATGTAGTTATTTTAGAGCACCTATCACTTTTTACATACAAGTCAGTTTTTGCCGCTGTTGGTTTAGCAATATTCAATGTTTTGATCAGGCATTTTATTGTCTCTTATTGCGTCCTGTGTCCGTCAATCATTCCCTTTTTTTTACTTTTTTTTAGTACATAATTTCATTGATTAACTTTTTGCATATCAGTTGGTTGTATAGTGAAACTAAATATTTAGGAACTGAGCTAAAAGTTTAGTTTCAGAATTATATATTGAAAGTAAGTGTTTTTTTAGTACTTTTGACCCATATATTACACTATTATACTTAAAATAAAATATTATGAAGTTATTAACAAAATTATCTTCGGTGGTTTTAATGACCGTCGTATTCTTCACTTTTTCCTGCCAACAAAAAGAACAGGACAATACACCTCAACCTGAGAAGGTTTCTGCCGAAGCCTTGACCCAAATCAAGGCCATGGGTTTTTCTACCGAAGGGGTACTCAAAACAGATGATGGTTATATTGTTGAAAATGATATTTTTATCCCTACCCGGCGACTAGGCGAAAAAGCAGAGCGTAGTGTTTTATTAAGGGCTGGCCAAGAAGAACAATACCGTACTACCAATGTGGTCAACTCTAATGGTGGCAGACTGATCAAGGTGTATATTGGCACCAATTTTAACTCTACTTATGTAGCTGCAGTAAACGAAGCCATTGCCCGTTATAATGAATTAAACCTTGACTTAACTTTCCAGAGAACCACCAACAGTTCTGAGGCTGACATTAAAGTAACTCGCTTGAGCTGGTTCCTTGAACTTTTCGGCGTATTAGGTTCAGCTGGTTTTCCCGAAAATGGCAATCCTTTTGGCGAAATCAAACTAAGCGGAAGGTTGTCTTATGGGGTAGATGGCATTGCTACTGTAATGGCACACGAAATGGGACACTGCATTGGTTTCCGTCATACCGATTATTTTGATCGTTCTATCAGTTGTGGTGGCTCTACCAACAACGAAGGCGACGGTGGCGTAGGGGCTATCCAAATTCCGGGTACTCCTTCAGGAGCTTCTGTATCGGCTGGTTCATGGATGCTTGCCTGCTTTGCGGGTAGTAACCGTGATTTTAACGCTGATGATGTTACAGCGCTTAATTGGATGTATAAAGGTAATTTCTAAAACTTTTTATAGAATTCGTAGTAAGTCTATGTAGGTTAGTGCCCAATGTTTATTCTCAGACATTGGGCACTTTTGTTTTTTAAAACGTTACAAAAATGCCTTGAATAGCACCTAACTTGTATGGAACAATATATTGTTGCTGAACACTATTGGCATCAGCTTTTTGGCAACTATTATCAAAATACTATTGGTTCTTGGTTTATTTTAAATAAACCTGCATAAATTGCTAAGAAATGATTTGAGTGTATAACAAATGATAGGGGCATCATATATAATGCTTGTATGTAGGCTTAACTTTGATGAAAGAGGAAAGTAGA
>NZ_CANLRP010000221.1 GCF_947493425.1 uncultured Microscilla sp.
GGCTATTTTTTAACAAAGTATAGCCTCAAAAGATGAGGTTAAGAATGTAAATTTATTTTGGTACCATTCCTTAGAGATTATCAGACCTTTAGTTTTGTATTGATAGATCAGTAAAAACCAGTTGTGCTAAAGTAGTTTTATATCATCTCTATTAAGTGTTTGTTTAAAATTTATCGAAAATCACGCTAAACGCGAAAACTTAAATAAGCTCTGTAAGTATAAATAACCATACCTAACATTATGTGGATGGAAAAATACAGTTGGTTATTTGTGTTGACAATGTTTGCTTGTACCTCAAAACATCAAACAAGTGTGACATTGAATCATCAGGAAAAAGAGGCTACCCAAGACTCTTATGCCATACCTAAAAAAAACTATATGGTAGTAGAGTTTTATAAAGGAGTAAGTCAAACCCAGGCACAGCAGGTATTAGACAGCTTAAACTGTACTTACCAATGGCAATCGGGTGACAGGGAAGACGACTCCCATCAAAACCAAGTTATCACTTCAGGTGTGGGGCACAAGTATTTACTCACCTTTTATGACCCCAAAAAACAAGCAGCGTTTTTGAAAAAAACTCAAATAAAACCTGCAATTTTCAGAATATGGGATGAGCACAACCAAAAGAGCTACACCTACAATAAAAACAATGCTTTGGTGGTGGTTTTTAAACTTAAGCAAACCGAAGATAACTGCAATCATTTGTTACAACAATGGAACTGTACTTATTACTCAGGAATGGATTCGGGTAAAGGGAAAAAGTATTTTTACTCTACGGGTCCCAAATTTATTGTAAACTTTCCAAACAAAACCCAGGCACAGGCTTTTATAGACGAGCATAAAAAAATGCCTGAAATACACGAAATATACCCTCCAGACTGGGGCATATTCAAAGATTAAGGAATGCTTGATTTTCAACGCCTTTCACTACATAAGTGGACTATTTTTTTAAGTTTTGGTGAACTATTTCTAACTTTACTACCAATTTTTAGATGATCTTGTAATATTCAATCACAAAGATTGTTTGATTAAAGGAGCAATCAACAAATAGTATACGCATTTGCTGGGTGATGCTTTGTTAATTTTTTTGACATAGCTATGGCTATGATCGCAACCGTCCCACAAGCTGGCTCAACAGCCGCTGGCTGTTGCCATCTCGCCTCAGAGCAAAGCCTCTACCCAAAAATGGGTACTTTATTTACTGGTTGCTCCCTAACTCAGTAATAGTTCTGATTCCAAATATTGTAATCAACATGGGAAAAAAAATATTGATCGCAGAAGACAGTTCTGTAATTCAAAATATTGCGACCAAAGTCTTGTCATTTCAGCGTTATGAGATCGACTCTGCCAAAGATGGTAAGCAAGTAATGGCAAAAGTTACCAAGGAAAACTATGACGTGATTTTGATGGATATTAACATGCCTAAAATGGATGGTATGGAGTGTTCACGTCAAATCAGAGCATTGGAAGATGAACAAAAGGCGAAAACGCCCATTATTGCCATTACCGGAAACGCCAAAAACTATTCACCAGAAGATTTTTCGGCGGCTGGTATCAACGATTTTATGCCTAAGCCGATTGATTTTGATTTATTGGTGCAAAAGGTAAAAGAATTTACCGGAAGCGAAGTGTAAAAGCTTTTTTTTGACAAAAGATATATGCTATTTGGTATGCTTGGTTTTATTCAAGGTTTACCAAATAGTTTTTTTTGGTAAAAAGGCATGAATCATCTCTATGAAAGTAAAGTACAATAATAAGTTTCAGCAATCATTAGAAGACTTGTTCAAACACATTGGCTACACGGTACGTTATGAGAAAGGAAATTTCAAATCGGGTTACTGCATTCTCAAAAACAATAGTGTAGTAGTTATCAACAAATATTTTACTCAAGAAGGAAAAATTAATTGTTTGATAGATATTTTAAGACAAATTCCTTTTGATCAGTGCAATTTGAACGAAGCCGATCAAAAACTATATGAGGGCTTGATGTCCTTACCCTCCAAAAGTAATAACTCTGCCGCTGGTAAAGAGTAACTAACTCATAAACATATATTTAGAATAATGAAAGTAACAGTTCTGGGAAGTGGTACATCGCAGGGGGTACCTGTAATAGCATGTGATTGCGAGGTGTGCCAATCGTTAGATTACCGAGATCAGAGGTTGAGGGCAGCTATTCATATAGAGGTTGACAATCAAAGTATTGTAGTAGATACAGGACCCGATTTCAGGCAACAGATGTTGCGTGAACGTATTACTTCGCTCGACGCTGTATTGTATACCCACCAACACAAAGACCACACAGCTGGTATGGACGACTTGCGTTCTTTTAACTTCAAACAAGAAAAGGATGTGCCTGTATATGCCCGTGCCGAAGTGATGCAGCAACTGAAGCAAGAATTTGCTTATATTTTTGTAGCAAAAGAAAAAAAATACCCAGGTGTGTTGAATATAGAAGAGTTCACCATTGAGAACAGACCTTTTGATATTCATGGTACCACAATTATTCCTATAGAAGTGCTACACCATAAGTTGCCTGTTTTTGGATTTAGAGTACAAAATTTTACCTATGTAACCGATACGAACTACATTGCCGACAGTGAAATTGAAAAAATGAAGGGAACAGAATACCTTATTTTGGATGCCCTACGCAAAGAAGAGCATATTTCGCATTTTAATATTGATCAGGCATTGGAAGTGATTGCTAAAGTGCAACCCAAACAAGCCTACCTTACCCACATTAGCCATAAAATGGGGTTACACGCAGATGTAGATGCAGAACTACCTGAAAACGTGCATCTTGCCTATGACGGTCTACAGATTGAGTGTTAGTACTTAGATAGTAAAAGAGAAAGCTTTCTTAATTTTATTTTATCAAATCAGCGAGTTATTTTTCCTGCATTTACGTATTACCTTAATAAGTAACCCTATTGCCCCAACAACTGGTTTTGAATGAAAATAAGCCTCTTAGCATCAACTTGAATAGGAGATGCATTTCATAGTTTAAGGGGCTTTCCTGTTTAATTTTCAGCACAAATTATAATGTCAGAAAAACCGACCTATGAAGTCCTCGCGCAAAAAGTAGCAGTGCTTGAAACACGCCTACAACAACTAGAACACCTCGATTTATTTTTTCAGTACTCTACAGATGGAATCTTTTTGATGATGCTCGATGAACCTGTGCACTGGAACAATACCATCGACAAAGAAACCACACTTGATTATATTTTTGCTCACCAACGGATTACGAGGTTTAATCAGGGAATTCTCAAGCAAAATGAAATGTCAGCAGAAGCATGTGAGGGAATGACCCTTGATGACATCTATAAAGCTAACCTAAGCAAAGGACGAAAGCTATGGGCTGCTTTTTTAGATGAGGGACGTTGGGAGTCGGAGCAAAATCTTTTGCTGACTTTTGCCAAAAAAACATTGGTGATAAAAGGAGTATACGAGGCAATATATGATGATCAAGGCAGGTTTTGTGGGCTCTTTGGTGTACATAAAGATATTACTGAACAAAAAAGAAATGAGCAGCAACTTAAGGAGATTCAACACTTTAATGAGGTGGTGTTTAACTCATTGGATGCCAATATTTGTGTATTAGACAAAGAAGGCGAAATAGTACAAACTAACCAAGCCTGGAAAGATTTTGCCAGGGAGAATGGGGGTGACTTTT
The DNA here is from genome assembly GCF_947493425.1 of uncultured Microscilla sp. Taxonomy (GTDB): domain Bacteria; phylum Bacteroidota; class Bacteroidia; order Cytophagales; family Microscillaceae; genus Microscilla. The sequence continues at coordinate 3,674 of NZ_CANLRP010000221.1, forward strand.
CCAGGGTAGCCGAAAATGTCAACTATCTGAATGTATGCAGGGTAGAGGGGAGCTCTGACTTGAAAAGCAGGAACGACCAACAGGAAGCAGCAAAGGCACAACAAGGAATAAGAGCTGTGTTACTAGGCAAACAAACCCATTTTCAGTTACAGTACCCTTGCCATGGAAAAGACGAAGAAAGGTGGTTCTTAATGAACGTAAGGGCCTTGAATGGAAACATAAAAGGGGCGGTAGTTTCTCATGTAAATGTTACATCACTTAAAAAAGCCTACGATAAAATACAGGATAGTGAGCATAAGATGCAGTTGATTACCAATGCGTTACAACTGTCTATTTATCAGTTTATTTCTTATAAAGAGGACTTTATCCGGTTTGAGTTTGTGAGCGGAGGTGTAAAAGGAGTACTCAGGCAAAATGTGAATAAAACAATTGACCTTCAAGACCTGATGGGGAGTATTAGTCAAAACTATAGGCATGAGTTCAACGCATCAATCAAAGAAGCCCTTAAGAACAAAACTCCCTGGGTGATGGAGTTTCCGGTAATGGTTTCGCCAAATGAAGAGAAATGGTTGCTTGCCCAGGCTTTTCCAGAAGAGGCAGGCGCAGATAAGGTATACTGGAATGGTTTGTTGATGGATATTAGCTCACACAAAGCTCTAGACAGACACCTCCAGTTACAAGAGGCAATTATTCGCAATTTGAATGATGCTATTTTGGTGACAGAAGCAGAGCCGATTGACAAACCTGGTCCACGTATTTTGTATGTAAACGCTGCTTTTGAGAAAATGACCGAGTATGCTATAGGTGAAATAAAGGGAGAAACACCGAGGGTTTTGCAAGGTGCTAAAACAGATCGGACTGTTTTGGATAAAATGAGGAGTTCATTTGAAAACTGGGAGCCAATAGAGGTGGAGCTGATAAATTATACAAAAAGCGGAGAGGAGTTTTGGGTAAATATTTCAATTGTACCCATAGCCAACGAAACGGGTTGGTACACACATTGGGTGTCAATTCAGAAAGATATTACTGAACGTAAAAAACAAGAGGAAAAAATAAGGGCCAGCGAAATCAAGTACCGTACTTTCTTTGAAGAGTCGCCAGTAGGGGTGGCAATTATTGACCCTGATACCAAAAAAGCAGTAGAGTACAACGAGCAAGCAGCCACTATATTGGGTTATAATAAAGAGGAGTTTAAAGATTTAAGCTTGCTGGATTATCTCAAAAAAAATGAGGCTGAGATTGAGGAAGTAATCAATAAGCTGGATATGCAGATGGTGTTTACCTCTGAACAAGACATGGTGAAAAAGAATGGGGAGGACGGATGTATGTTGGTGACTCTCAAAAAGATAGAAATGGAGGGGCGGGAACTGGTCTTTAGTTTAAGGTTGGATCTTACCCGGCAAAAACACCTCGAAAACCAATTCAATGCATTTTTTGAAACGAGCCTTGACCTATTATCAATGATAAGTTTTGACGGCTACTTTACTAAGTTGAATAAAGCCTGGGAGCACACCTTGGGTTATACACTGGAAGAAATGAAAAGCCAGCCTTTTGTTGAATTTATTCATGAAGATGACAGAGCGGTGTCTGTGAGCGAAGCTGCCAAACTTACGAATGGAGGGAGCTCTATAGGGTTTATTAATCGCTATAAGCGTAAAAATGGACAATACATCTGGCTTGAATGGAACGCCATTGCTATACCCAGCGAAAAACTACTGTACGCCTCTGCCCGTGATATTACCAGTGAACTCAAGGCAAAAGAAAATCTGGCAATCAAAGAAGCCAAGTATCGGGCTTTATTTGAATATTCGCCTGAGGGTATCTTGTTGTTTGATGAGAGTGATTGGAAACCCACCGAATTTAATGATAAGGTAGTGGAGATTTTGGGGTATTCCAGAGAAGAGTTTAGGCAAATGCCGCTGCAGCAATACCTGGTAGATTATCCTGATCGTGCACAAATAGACGAGGTAGCCAAATTAGTAAAAAAGAATGAATCGCTGGAAAAGGAGATCAGGATGGTTCATAAGAATGGCGAGATAAGGATTATATTGGCTAAAATAAAATACATAGAACTTGCTGAGCATGGGGTGTTTTTTGATATTTGGGCAGACATTACCGAGAAAAAACGAGCAGAAGAAAATATCAGAGTAAGTGAAGAGCGGTTTCGTTCAGCAATAGATAGTAATCTGGACGCTTTTTATATATTAGATGCCTATTACGATGAGCAAGGCGAGGTAACTGATTTTACTTTTGTAGACATGAACAAGGTCGGGTGCGATGTGATCAACCTGCCAAGAGAAGAGATTTTTGGTGAAAAATTATGTGATATATTACCTCTCAATCGTGAACAGGGCTTTTTTGAAAAGTATAAACAAGTTTTTTTAACTGGAAAAACGCTGGATGAGGAGGTTTACCTGGAAGATGCCAAATTAAAGCTAAGCTGGATACATCATACAGTCATTAAGCTCAAAAGTGGCATAGCCATTACTACACGAGACATTCATCAGCGCAAGCGCAACGAAGAACAAATTTCAATTGCCAATGAACAACTAAGGACACAACAACGACAAATGGAAGACTTACTACAGGAAATCACTGTAAGTGAGCAAAAATTTAGAAGTCTTGCTGAAAACATAAAAGATGTATTCTGGGTATTTAAGAATGGTTCTATAGAATACGTAAGCCCGGCGTATGAAGATATATGGCAAAAAAGCATTCAAAGTTTACACAACCACAGTGATTTGCTTTTAGACAGGGTGCACCCTGATGACAAAGCACGTGTGCAGGAAGTATTTTATGGAGAGCACTTCCGTAAAACAGGTAATTTTAGTGAGGAATACAGGCTATTGAGAGATGATAAAACTGTACATTGGGTAGACGTACGAACCTTTCCGGTGGTTGTAAACAATACAACTTTTCATATTGTAGGCATCGCCAAAGATATTACCAAAAGAAAAGAAACAGAGAAACAATTGAGGCAACTAAACCTCAAACTTGCAGCACAAAACAATGAACTCATTACCCGTGAGGAAGAATTAAAACTTACAAATGAGGAGTTAAACGCTAATAAAGAGACATTAGAGGAAGCGTTGGATCAATTGGTACGGAGTGAAAGTAATCTGAAAGCTTTATTTGATAGTTCAGACCAGGCAATTGTATTATTAGACACCCAGTTTAGGATAATATCTTTCAACAAAGCGGTAAACTTGTTTCATCCTCAGCTAGAGCAAAATCCGCTGAAAGTAGGTAACTCAATATTCGGTCATTATTTTGACACGCTTGACATGAAGCAGGCTTATAGTAATAAGCTGAAAGCTTGCCTGGCTGGTAAAGTGATTATGTTTGAACGTCAGTTGAATTACCCTGACTTTGCGGGGGTACGTTGGGTAGAAACCTCACTTTACCCAGTGCGTGACCACTACCAACAAATCATTGGCGTGGCACTGAACGAAAAAGACATTACTGCTCAACGACACATTGCCCTTAAACTTAGAAAAAGCGAGATAAGGCTCCGTGGTGTGCTTAACAATACTGTGCAAGCCTTTTTTCTTCTGGATAAAAACCACCAGTTGTTACTTTATAATACAGCTGCAGTAGAGTATACCAGACAAGCTTTTGGCGAACAACTCAAGGTAGGGAGTGATTTTGTGGAGTTTATGCCCGAAGATATCAAAGAAGTATTTAACGTGAGGTTTGCGGAGGCACTTGAAGGTAAGTGGAGTTCGAGAGAAAGAGACATTGTATTTTTAGACGGTAGCAGGCACTGGTTCGAGGTAAACTATGCTCCAGTAGAAAGCCCGGAAGGAGACCGGGACATGGTAGTATTTTCTATGCTTGACATTACAGAGAGAAAAATGGCAGAGGAACGGGAAAAAAAATTGTTACAAGAGCAAATTAAGTATCAATTAGAGCAGGAAGCCCTCAAGCGCAGTGCTATTCTGGAGGGACAAGAAAAAGAGAGCCACCGTATATCGCGTGAGTTGCACGATAGCGTAGGGCAGATGTTATCTGCTTTGAGCTACCATCTCAATGACTTAGACACTATGCTGAAAGATAATAGGAACCTGGATGTTCCTATAGAAGGGGTTAATAAAGTAGATGTGACAGTCGAACGAGCAAAAGAATTATTGAAAGAAGTGATTCAGGAGGTAAGAGAAATATCACATAACTTAATGCCTAAGATTCTGACCGATTATGGTTTGATAGAAGCACTTAAGCAGCTAAGGGTTGACTTTGCGTCGGCAGTAAACATACCCATTAACCTGGACATTTTCTGTGAATCTGAAAGATTTGATGATAACATAGAAATTAGTATTTTTAGAATTACGCAAGAGGCAGTGAATAATATACTTAAATATGCAGAAGCTTCCGAAGTAAATATTCAATTGATAGAGCATGAAACCAACCTACAGTTATTGGTAGAAGATAATGGCAAAGGGTTTAAACTGGTTGATGTAAAAACAAAAAGTGGGAATGGGCTCATTAACATGGAAGAAAGAGCAAGATTGGTAGGGGGAACACTCTCGATAGATACTGAAATAAATAAAGGAACGTGCATTATGGTAGAGATACCATTGGAGCATTTTGGTAATGAACAAGCAAAATAAAAAACTATGATAACTTTTTATATTGTAGAAGATCATACAATTGTACGGCAGGGACTTAAGCAGCTGCTGGCAAAATACGCAGAAATGAAAGTGCTGGCAGAGTTTGGAGTACCTGATCAGATTATGGACAATTTGGCAAAAGGAGAACGCCCTGATATTGTATTGTGTGACATAAACTTGCCAGGGATGGATGGGCTGGCCTTGACCGAAAAAATTAAACAAAAGTACCCTGATCAGAAGGTAATTATATTGACCATGCATCAAAAAGAGTTTTATGTATTAAAAGCATTTGATGCAGGGGCAGATGGTTATTTTCATAAAGACACCGAAGAAAGTGAGCTCATTATGGGGATCAAAAAGATATACAATGGTCAAAAGTATTTTTGCCAGTCTGTATCGCAAATCCTTATTAACCGTTTGCTTGACACAAAAAACTCATCGGGTAAAACCTTGTTACCTACACTTACTTTCCGGGAGAAAGAAGTGCTGGAACAGGTAGTGGCAGGTTTGGGCAATCGTGAAATAGGCGATAAGTTATGTATAAGTACCCGCACTGTAGAAAATCATCGAGCAAATATATTGAGAAAGTTCGGTTTGAAAAACACGGTGGAGCTGGTAAAGTTTGCCATAGAAAATTCTTTAGTTTAAACTAAAGGGCAAAAAATATACCCCAATAGAATCGAGGTATATTTTAGGAAAGTAAGTGCAAGTACAAATACAACAAAATATCTTTGTGCTAAATTTTATCTCTGTTGGAAATTGAATAATATGGGTGTTTTATTGAATCATTCAATTATAACAAATATAATAACTTCAATAAAATATCTCAATGCGTAAAGTATTGGGTTTGATTGTAAGGGTAAATACTTAGGAAAGTAAGTGTAATTACTTTTGTTTTGATGATCTTAAGTAGTAATGCTTTCTAGCTTTTCTTCCAGTTGTTTGCAGTAGTCAATGGCATCTTCAAGCATTACCCTTTGGGCATCGTTCATTTCTTGGTGATATTCCAGCTTACTTTGTAATTCTTGGGCGTGTAATTCTAGTTCTTGAGTGATTTTCTGAATTTCAGATTCATACTTTTTTTTGAGTGCAATTAACTCCGCCTGAGTCCATATTTTAGAGCGGCGGAGTTGATTTTCATAATGCGTTTTGATTCGCTTTACTTTACTTTCTTGTTGCAAACAAGTCATTTTTTGTTTTTTTATCATAGTGTCTTTTCATTGGTTCAAACAAGATAGTTTAATGATCGATTGCCTCGTCAAGCGTTGAGGCATATTGAATATCCATTTGTTTGTATTTACCATCTGGAAAGCTGCTTTCTATCTTTTGACGACCAATTTTCACACTTTGCATAAAAATAGTATCGCTAGGCAAAATTTTTCGATGAGTAGTGAGCCCTTGATAATACATGTCCTCTTTCCAGCTCACAAAGTACCATTCCATAGAGGGTTGGTGGAACACTTTTAGGTTACGTTTATCAAAAATTAACTTGGTAACCTTTTCTTTGGTCACCAGGCTTCCTATATACTCAAAAGTTTCTTTAAACTCTTCTATGGGTATGTAGTTAGAAGTAGCCGTTACAATACAAATATGTGGTAAACTTTCTATGGTTTCTACTTTAGTGTATTTACTTACTCTCTTGGAAATCAAGTTCATTGTCGGGATCATATCAATTATATTTATTGTACTTTAATACAATTATAACCCATAGCCCGACAAATTGTTTATGACATTGGTACTTAGTGCATTAGTTCTCGTTTTGCCTGAATAATACATTTTGGTAAGGGTAGGGTATTTCAATATTGTGCTTGCTAAACGCTTCCTTGATTTGTTTCAATAAGTCGCATTTCATCGTAAACCCATCACCAGAGTTTTCAGACCAAACATAAGCCCTTAGGGTGACCGAATAATTGTTAAGCGTGATGACCCGTACCAATATTTGAGGCACTCCTTCGGCTATTTCTTCTTCGGTTCGGTTGTCTATACAGTTGGGATGTTTGAGCGCCTGCTCAGTCATAATTTGAATAGCCTCGTTAATGTTGGCATTGTACCCTATGTCTACTTCCACAAAGTTACACACCCTTTCGTCGGTAATGCTTGAATTGAGAATTGTAGCCGAGCTAATAATAGAGTTAGGGATGACAATGCGTCGGTTTTCCAAACTATTGATAATGGTGTGCCTTAATGTAATATCCTCGACTGTGCCAGGGTTTTCTTTACCTACTTTGATAAAGTCGCCTACTCTAAAAGGTTTAAAAAGTACAATAAAAACACCTCCAATGATATTGGAAAAAGCTTGCTGAGACGCAAAACCTACAATGGCTGCTAATATACCCGCACTTGCCACCAATGTATTCCCTATATTTCTGAGTTGAGGAATAGACCTAAAGATGACAATGAGTGCAACCATATATACAGAAAATGTTACAGCATTTTTAAAAAAATTATAATTCGTAGGATCACCCTTGAGCAAGTGCATCGCATTTTCAAAATACTTGTTCAAAAGCCTGTTTAAAATTTTAGCAATAATGGTAGCAGCTAAGAAAGTTAGCACTACAAATAATATATTTTGAGTAACTCCAAGTTTTAAATATTCCATATGATAAAAACATAGAAATTTTGCCTAAAAAAGCAAATTACTCACAAAAAAAGCAGGTGAGGTGTGTATACACACCTCACCTGCTTTTCTTATAAAAATCCTGAACCTGAAATTATAGCAGTATAATATTTTAAAAATCAACTATTGATCATAGGTCATTGTTGCTAGATAACCATCAATGACATTATAAATCTATGGTTTCGCCTATATCAAGCAAAATAAGCTCTTTACCTGCCTTTTTGAAAGTTTCTTTAGCTGCTTTATGGTCTATTTTTATATAACCAAACGTGTCGTAATGTATACCCACAATTTTGTTACATTCAATAAAGTCAGCTGCTATTACAGCGTCGTCTATACCCATAGTAAAGTTATCGCCAATAGGCAGTATTGCAAAATCCAGTTGGGCAAACTTAGGAATAAGCTGCATGTCCAGCGTAAGTGCTGTGTCTCCTGCGTTATAAAAAGTTTGTTCATTGCCATATACCACAAATCCACCTGCATTGCCCCCATACGAACCGTCAGGCAGCATACTAGAGTGCACCGCGTTTACATATTTTACCTTACCAAAGTCAAATTGCCAATTGCCCCCATGGTTCATAGGGTGCCCCTTCTCTATTCCTTGGTTCTGAAACCAAGTCACAATCTCATAATTTGACACAATAGTAGCATCCGATTGTTTAGCTATTTGAGCTGCGTCGGCTACATGATCGCCGTGCCCGTGGGTGAGTAAAATGTAATCTGCCTTTATATCTGCTACCTTAATATTTTTGGCTAGTTCATTATCGGTGATAAAAGGGTCAAATAAAACGGTTTTTCCGTTCATTTCTACCGAAAAGCATGCATGCCCGTAAAAAGTAAATTTCATGATGTGGTGATTTATTGAATGATTAAAAATTAGTTTCGCTTTTGTTTACAAGTTAAAAACATGTAAGCTATTCCTGACAATCATTGTTTAAAAAACTCACAAAAAAACCATTGGGTATCATCCAATGGTTTTTACTTGTGTGCCTGGCATGCAATATCACTTGGTGGTTCAAGTCCACTACGCGCCCATTAGCGGGAAGCGTTAG
>NZ_CANLRP010000222.1 GCF_947493425.1 uncultured Microscilla sp.
TCTGCCCCTTTCACGGGCAATTATTTTTCATCCCACTACTAAAGACAGTGGGCTTTCAAATAATATTTATCGTAAAAAAAAGCTAGGCATAGTGCTTTGTGGCGGGGGTGCCCGTGGCATAGCCCATGTAGGAGTACTCAAGGCGCTGGAAGAGTATGGCATATTTCCCGATATGGTGGCAGGCACTAGCATGGGAGCCATTGTAGGAGCCATGTATGCTGCCGGAAAATCACACGAAGAAATGATGGCATTGTTGGGTAAAGTGCGTTCGCACAAAATAATAAGGGTAGGACTACCACTGGGAGGTTTAACAGACCTTACTTACCTCAAAAACATTATCAAAGAACAAATTCCGGAAGACTCGTTCGAATCATTGGTAAAACCTTTACATGTGTGTGTGTCTAACTTAAACACAGGGCATTACGAGATTTTCAACAGTGGAAAACTCTCCTCTGCGGTCATTGCATCGGCAGCTATTCCGTTGATATTCAAACCTGTCAAAATCAACGATCAGTCTTATATAGACGGAGGAGTACTGAACAACCTGCCTGTAGAGGCCATCAGAGATTTGTGTGATGTAGTAATTGGGGTAAATGTAAACCCTAATACTGCCGAAAACAAGGTGTCATCGATGTGGGGCATTGGCGAACGGGTATTTGACATGCACATGGCAGCCAACGTAAAGTCAAGGCTGGCAAAATGCGATGTGGTAATAGAGGTACCCAATGCGTTGGAATACAACATTTTCGATTTTAGAAAAGGTCATTTGCTGGTAGAGTTTGGCTATAATGACACACTTGCCAAGATACCCGAAATTGCCCAGGAAATTGAAGTAAAGCTGGCGGATTAACTGTATACCTGTTTTTCAATCAACTGGCAACGTTGGTCTGAGTGGTGGAAACCCCTAAGTATTGACTCAAGAAAAAGCAAGGTATACTAAGATTAAAGTGATTACCTGCGGTGAGCTCGTCACAGCAAGCTGCAGACTCGGTTTTAGGATTTACAGGATTAGCTGAAGCAGAACTCAGCACAGCAAAGCTGCCCCGATGAACCGGGATTTAGAAATAGCTTCGGTTGATTAGTGTTGGTATTCAAACTATTAGTCAAAATCCATCTTCAAAACCATTTTTGTTTAAGTATAAAAGGGTAAAAGATTGTATATTTGTATCCATATATGGCACGATACCAACTTGTTTCTAAAGAAGAGTATCAGCACACCATGGCTGATGTACCCCTCCCCTCTCCTGTTCAATATGAGCGTTTTGCCCAGCATTTGATGGATGTACACAGCTGGTATAAGCACTTATCGCTTCGCTATGGTGGACACTTTATTGTATTTTTGCACTCAAGCGCAGGTGCTGTTTACCCTACCCAACACCCCAGCTTACCTTTTGGCAATCACACCGAGGGTTACCACAAGGCTTTTGGGTATTTATCATATATGTACGTGTCGAACGCCCACCGGAAACTACATTACTCGCGCGATGATGAGGACACTTTCAGGGCGGGCGAAGTGCTGGTTCCACTCACCGCCGACTTGCTGTCAACGACTGGCTTTGTACTTTATCCGTATGTCAATCATAATGGCTATGAAAGCATTTTGAATGGCTATGCCGATCGCCAACGAGATTTGGAGGATTGGCACAATGGAGTTTTTACATTGCCCGATCAACAACTGTTTGCTTCATTTGTACACCTGTATCAACAAACCGATGGTGCCTTGAATGGGCTCGAAAATAAAATATATCAGGAATATATTGCCGCCTCTCCTACTCGCCTCTCCTCTTTATTTAACCAATACCCCCAACTCCGTTCGGTTAAAATACTACAGCAGAAAACTCAGGCAGCTTACGAATCATTGCGCCAAAGTGAATATGATAAAATTATGCTTGCGCTGAAAAATTTGCAAAAGTATCTGAAGAACGTAAGGTAAGTAAGTCATTGAAACCCTTTTTTGCAGGAACTAACTTACTGATAATGAATAATCAAGATTAATTTAAACAAAACTACGATAGTGACACAAACTGCCCATAAGATGCGTTAGGGTAACCATCTTAATCAAAGTAAAATTATGCAAAAAAAAGTACTGCGTCTGCTATCATTTCTCCTCCTTTTGGTTAATAGTCACCACCTGTGGGCACAAAAATCTATAAACACCGAAAGGTGTGGTTTTGCTCCCACTAATGATCTGGCAAAGTTTGAGCAATGGTTAAAGGCAAACAAAACCCGGCAAAGAACTACCAATACCGTGTATAAGATACCAGTAGTAGCACATGTGGTTTATAGCAATGGTTTGAAAGAAGGAGAAAAAGAAAACTTGTCTACTGCCACGATTCGCCAATTGATTGACAACCTGAATGACGATTTCAGAAAGCGTGAAGGTACACCAGGGTACAACACCCACCCAGTAGGGGCTGATGCTCGTATTGAGTTTCAGTTGGCACAACAAACACCAGATGGCTCTCCTACCAATGGCATTGTACGCATAGACCAATCTACAGTACCACCTGACACTTCGGGGCAATACCCAAGCTTGATGGAAAGCGTCGCCCGTTATGGCTATTGGAACCCTGAGCAATATTTAAATTTATGGTTTTACCCATTGCCTAAAGTGTTGTTGGGCAGGGCGGTGTTTCCAGAAGCCGATTTGCCTGGTATGACTCCTCCCGAAAAGGAAGTAAAGGCGGATGGAGTTTTTATCAATAGTGTGCTGTTTCAAGAAGGCGAAAACAATCATTTTAACCTGGGCAGAACCCTTACCCACGAAATCGGGCATTTTCTGGGTTTGTTTCATATTTGGGGCATTAAAGGAGGCTGCGATAAAGATGATTTTTGTGAGGATACTCCGCCGGTAGCAAATGCTCACGAGGAAGGTTGCGGCTCCAAGCCTACCGCCTGTAATGGCGAACCAGCAATGATAGAAAACTACATGGACTACAGCTACGATGAATGCATGAATATCTTTACTCAGGATCAGGTAGCCCGCATGCGAATTGTAATGGCAAACAGCCCAAGGCGCCAAACCTTGGCTACTTCGCCTGGTTTAATACGGTTAGCAACAAATCAGGTCAGGGTGTACCCCAACCCTGCCATCGACCGGATAACAATAGTGCCCAATACTCAACTACAGGGGCAACAAGTACAGGTAGGGATGTATAACATACAGGGAGCACTGCTTAGCCAATACAACGGTACAGCTTTGGATACTATACAACTTAAAATTCCTGCAGGCACCAGTGGAATTGTGCTCATTAAAATTAAAGGCATAGCCATCAATATGGTGAAAAAAGTATTGGTGGGACTTTAAAGCTCATTATTTCTGATTTCATCGTAAAAATCATTAACTTATCACTTCATATACTGACAAATTTTTGTATGAGGATGGAATGATTCAATAAATGCTCATTAGGTAATGAGTGCATAAAAACTCTTAATCAAAACGGATAGCAAATAAGCAGCATCTGACGCTCAGTAGTCAGCCGGGTAAAATATAAATTTAGCAAAAAAAATTATGTCTATAGGAAAAGAATCAGAATTGGAAGGAATGCAAGCAGTGAGTAATGCAGTAGCTACTACTTTGAAAGAAATGCGTGCCTATGCCAAGCCTGGAATGTCGGCAAAAGAGCTCGACGATTTTGGCGGGCAATTGCTCAAAGACCTGGGTGCCCAATCAGCCCCCCACCTCGCCTATCGATTTCCGGGATATACTTGTATCAGTATCAACCAGGAAATTGCCCATGGCATTCCATCGGCAAATAAAATACTGCAAGAAGGAGACTTGGTAAATGTCGATGTATCGGCAGAGTTGAATGGTTTTTGGGCAGACAATGGAGGTTCGTTTGTACTGGGCGAAGACATACATTCACACCAGGCTTTGGTAGATGCCTCTAAAGATATTTTGCATAAGGCGGTTTATCACGCCAAGGCAGGAGTACGGATTGCACACATTGGCAAAATAATAGAAACTGAAGCAAAAAAACGAGGGTTTACAGTAATAAGAAACCTTGCCGGGCACGGAGTAGGGCGCAGCTTGCACGAAGAACCTTCTGATATTCTCAATTGTTATGATCGATTTAACCGCAAGCGGTTCAAGAACAATACTACAGTAGCCATTGAGACTTTTATTGCTACCAAATCGTCTAAGGCACTTACTCAGGCAGATGGGTGGACACTGGTGGGTAACCAAGGCGGTTTTGTGGCACAACACGAGCATACAATTATGATTACCAACAACGAGCCTGTAATCTTGACCGCTACTAACGGTATTTGGGAATAGTGACACAGATGTTGACATACCTGCCTGCCACTTCTCAGGATATAGAGTATTTGCTGTGGCTACGCCAGCAAACGATGACTCATTATCTGGAGTTGGCAGGCATCCCCACCGACCAACAAACCCATTTGAGTCGCATCAAGTATCAATTGGAAAATGCCTGTATTATTTGTTGGCAAGGCACAAAGGCTGGCTTGCTAAAGTATACGCAAGATGAGACACAAATAGAAGTGATTCAAATACAAATAGCCCCCGAATACCAAGGCAAAGGCATAGGGAAAGCAGTATTGGAAAATGTGCTGGCAAAATCCCGGAAAAATAAGCTAAAAGTGGTACTGAGCGTGCTCAAACATAACCCAGCGTTACGCCTCTACCAAAGGGTAGGTTTTGAAATAATGCGCCACGACGCATCGTCTTATTTCTTGCAATATATACCTAAAATTGTTTAGTGCTCCATCAATTAAACCCTGCCTTCAGATAAAACCAACGCTGTTTTTCAATTCTTGCCTGCAATCCTTACTTTCAATCAACACACCTTAAAGTTTGATGCCCATCCACAAAATATCGTCACGTTGTTCAGTGCCTTCCATGTGTTGGGCAAGGGTATCTACAATGGCCTGTTTTTGTTGGGCAAGGGGTAAATGGGCGTTACTTATCAAAAGCTGCTTGAGACGGGTAGTGCCAATTTTTTTACGATCAATGTCATTTTGGTCTGCCAAACCATCAGAGCCCAGGTACAATATACTGTCTGGGGTCAAATAAATCACTTTTTTCTCAAACCCTCTATTGGGCATCTGAAAACCACCAATAAACTTGCGGGTACCTTTGAGTTCTTTCAACGCCTGATCGCTGGCATCTACATACAACAGTCGGCTTTTGGCACCCGCAAAATCAATCTGAAAATCCCCTGCGTCTCTTTTTTCTATCACCAAAGCAGTGGCATCCATCCCATTATTGTTGCCTGTTTCTTCCTGGCGCAGCACCCGGTATACTTCATCGTTGAGTCTGGTCAATACTTCTGAAGGGTCATCTACATGGTGAATACGCACAATTCTGTCAAGCAAAATGTGCCCAATCAAAGTCATAAAGGCTCCCGGCACCCCATGTCCGGTACAATCGGCTACAATGAGCATCAACTTATGTTGGTCAAGCGAATGAATCCAATAAAAATCACCTGATACAATGTCTTTGGGTTTATACACGACAAAATGCTCGGCAAAAAAGCCTTCAATGCTGTTGGTGGTAGGCAAAATGGCACTTTGAATAAGGTTGGCAGCTTCTATACTTTGGCTAATTCTAAGTTGGTACCTATACAATGCTTTATTTTGTTTTTCCAACTTATCACGTTGCAACGAAATATTGTGCTGAGTCTGCACCAACTCTTCGTTATTTTGTTTTAAATCTTCGTAAGCCGAACGCAGCTCTTTGGTTTTTTCTTCTACTTTTTCTTCCAATACCTTGTTTTGCTCTTGTACCAATTGAAGGTTTTTTGCTTGAGCTACTTCTTTTTCCAACTTGAGCGTATTTAAGCGGTCGCCCAAAGCCAGGGCAAACACCAATGCCTCAGCGCCAAAACCAAAGTACATCGCCTGGTGGGTAAACAAACTAAAGGGTAATACTCCATTGATGGTGGCAATAAACATGGACACTCCCACAATGACAAAACTCCAGCCCCACACATAAAAACGAGCATTGCGTAATCCCTTACTCCAGAGGTAAAACGCGGTAAATAACAAGCTACTATAAAAGAGCAATACAATGATTTGGTAGGGGATCATCAACACAGGGGAGTTGTTGGTAAGCAAGCCCAGTATAGGAAATACCCCAATAACAAAAAACATCAAAAACACAATAAAGTAGTATACCTTGGGGGCATTTTTGGCAAGTTCAAGGTAATGAACAGCAAACAAACAGATAAACAAAAAGCCAGTGCCATGCCACAAAAAGAAACATTTCCAAGCCAAGGGGTGATGTATGAGCGGGTAGCCACTGTCAAAGGTAATGTTCATCAAAATACCCAATAATGCCAGGATGTAATAAAGGTAGATTTTGTCGCGGGTAGAATACCAAATAAAGGCATTGTATACCAACATAGACAATATAAGTGCTACAAAACCTGACACAATGTATTCGTACACATTGAGGTGTTTGGTCAAGGCATACGTGGTGCCCACTTGAAAAGTATATACTTTTGGAAAATTACCCTTGGCACGCAGATAAAACACCTTGGTTTGGCGATCGTCTTCTTTGGCAAGCCGAACACAATAAAAATGGGAGGGGAATTCTCGGTTTTGTTGAGGACGCAATGCCCCCAATAGTTTTGGGCGAGTGTATTTACCCAACGAATCACCTTTCACGGGTGTATAAAAGTCAAGGTACCAAGAGGCAAAGTTATCGCCTATTTTCAGCCATAAATCTTCGTTGGTCTCATTTTTTACCACAAACTTAAACCAAAAGCCGGCATTGGTAGCATCAGAGTTAAACACCACCTTGCCCTGGTTTTGAAACCTTTGCTGGTATTCAGGCTTCAGAATGTCATGCAAGGTTAACTTAGCCGATGTATCTTTTAAATAAGCTACACTGGTGCCTATCAGTTGCATCTGAGAAGTTTGCCGAACCACCACAGGATGAGTTTGCGCAAAGCCTGATATATAAAGAAACATCAACACAAGCAGCCATAGCCACCGTTGGTTTTCAGGAATGAACCTTTTGATCATTTAGTTCTTGGTTTGCATTTTATTGTACCCTTACCAAACATTGTACTATAATAGCATAATTGCCCCACTTTTACCCTACTTTAATAGTAAAAAAAGTATTTATTGGAAACGACACAAGGATTTGCTTTGGCAAAATCACTTGAGTAAATATCCTTGAGTATTTCAAAAGTTTGACATATCACCTTTTTGCGTGCTGTCAGGCAGGAACAAATGCAAACATAAAACTATATAGGCAATCAACGAGTATATATCGAATTATTTTCTACAGAAGCAAACACCTTTAGTTATTTCGAGGCTCGCCATCTTGTTACTTCACCACCATCTTCACTTGGTGATTGCTCCAATAATGCTTGATGAGGGCTTGTGCTTGTTGGTAATGCTGAAAAGCTTTAGGAATGACAAGGGCTTCGTACAAACGGTCTTTTGAGTGGATAGAATCATAGCAGATAATGCTCATTCCGCGGGTGGTATGCCTTATTTCGGCAATGTCATAATAATGTATTTTTTGCGAACGAAACCCTCCCCCTATTCTGGTAAGCGATTGTGGCGAAATTTCTATCAGGGTGTTTAATTCAGAGATTCTTTTTTGGAAACAAAAAAAGAAAATTGACAGGCAAAATATTGCTCCCAGCATGTTGGCAAAAACCGCCATCAATACATACGGTTTTTGTAACAATAATACCATGTTAAGAAAACACCCGGCAATTGCCAAAGGAATCATTACCTGATGAATTGTTTGCTTGAATTGCTCAAGTAAGTAGCTCTTTTTTTGGTGGGTATCTACCGCAAACACAAAAGGCAAAGCAGTAGACCTTGGTACAGTATAATGAGCCTGGACTGGGGCAACCGCCCGATAGTTGCGTTGTTGTTTTTTGCTTTTGGCAATGAGTTTTTCATAATCCATCCAAAAACTTTCTTGATCTTTGGGGGCACTGGGGGCAAAAGATTGCCACAAACCAGTTGCTTTTGTTTCTACTTGTTGTATAGCCATAAAACACATATTAGTATGAGGTAAGATCATAGTATTGATGATGGGTAGCCAGGTGCCTCTGGAGTAGTTCACATGCCAACGGATAATTGAGGAGTGCTTCGGGTAACAATACAGATTCGTGCTCTTCCTGAATACGTCCTTTGGGCTGAATGAACACCTGCATTCCTAAAGGGTTTCTTTTAATGTCAAGAATCTCGCTGTAGCTAATGCTAAGGTGGTCAAGTCCGGCACCTTCACGTATGATACCCAAGCGGTCTATCATTAATTGCATGTCGGCCAGGGGGCGACATATTACCCAATAGTGGTAGGCAATGCCTGTAATAAACAACACCAGCAAAATGGCACTGATGGTTATTAACTGATAAGAACCTCCGTCTTGATTGACTGCCCCAAAAAACACGCTCATGGCAAACCAAGCCACGGTAAATGCTTTGGCAACAGGCAATACCTGATAAGCCCATAGTTTTTTTAAGAATACCTGTCGTTGGTTGGGGTTAATGGTAAACAATTGAGGGGCAGCCATTGCCTGGTTGCTGGTCATCTGCACGGGCGCCTCATTTGCCCAAACATTCATGTGCTGCTTTTGTGTTTTTTTCGATTCGTCAATGGCTTTATAGTAAGCTGCCCAAAACAACTCTCTCCCTTTATTCCCTTCATTGGTTGGGTAAGCTTCCCAAAGCCGGCTGGCTTGCTGTATAGTATCAGCAGTCCTTGCTATGGGTATATAGTTCATAGTATAAGTATAGAATAGTTCATGTAAGAAATATAACAAATTTTAGCCACAAAAAGAAAACCAAACAAAATATATAGGCAATGAACCTTAAGCCCTTAAACATATATTGGTGCAATGAGCTACAAGCAGTATTCACTCGCCCACTGGGTATAAGCCTACAACTACGCTTTCATTACTCTACCCAACCTAAAGCACCTATTGTGTAGGGTAGAGTAATTAAAGATTACCCTACTCAGCTTTTTTTTCAAAAGTACAATCATCGCCTCAAATCGTGTCTCTACGAGCTGATCGAAACCTTGAAAAACACTGTTCCCAAGCTCTATGACGGGGCGATTTGTGGAGACACAAACCGAGGTGAAAAATAGTAGGGTAGAGTAATCTTTAATGATGACTTGTTACCTAATCCAGAAGAAAACCTTAGGATTGCCCTGCCTGTAAAGAGCGTTCTTTCGAATAAACCTTTACATTTGCAGCCAAAAGAAAATTTTTAATTTTTATGAAGCATACAAAACTTTTTATTTTTTTTGGGTGGTACATACTGGCAAGCGGGCTCGCTGCCTGTGGCGGTAACAAAACAAGCAATAATACAGCAAAAACACATCGTTATGAGGTAGAATCAGGCGAAATAAGCTACCGGCTTAATGGCATTCAACAAGGGTATGAAACAGTTTATTTTGATCAGTGGGGGGCTCGTGAAGCACGTTATACCAAAGCCACGTTTAAGGTAGGCACCAATGTCGATCGTAAAGTTGACCGTATGATACTGACTGATAAAGAATGGGTATACAGCATAGATTTTCTGGAAAAAACCGGCACCAAAATGCGTAATCCGGCCTATGATCAAAACCCAAAACAAACCAGCCTAAATCCTCAAGACTTAAGTCGAATTAACGCACAAAAGCTGTTTAAACTAGGAGGACAAAAAACTGGACAAGATCAGGTAGCAGACCTTGTTTGTGATGTATGGGAGGTAAAACGATTGGCTGCTAAGTTTTGGGTTTGGAAACAAATCGTGCTCAAAAGAATACCCAAAATAGCGACCGAAAGAACCATTACCCGTGAAGCCGTAAGGGTAACTACCGGGCAAAAGATAGCCGATGAAAAGTTTGCCCTACCCAAAAATATCGAAATTCAGGACTTAAGCACTAAAGGTTTGTTGCATTAGTGATTTTATGTAAAAAATTCAAGTGCTTTCCTGTGGATAGTTTCAAAATAATATGCAAATTGCTCATAGGGTAAGCCTTGAGCATAAGTAGCAATTTACAAGGCTTTTGTTGCATTTGTAGCGCAATATTAAACATTGCTAAACACTTGCTTGTTGTCAGGCAGAGTGTAACCCAACAACGCAACAAAACAGCTATATACCAAGGCTTGCCTAAATGTATTGATTTGGATAAAAAAGTAAAAAAACTAACTTTGTAACAGACAAAAAATAATACTTTGGTTTAGGGCGCAAACCTTACGGCTGTAAATTGTTCTCTCTAAGCACAGAGACTATTTTTAAAACGGTTACTTTGTACAAAAAAACAGATATATGAGTGTTTTAGTCAATAAGGATTCTAAGATAATTGTTCAAGGCTTCACAGGCTCTGAGGGTAGTTTTCACGCAGGGCAAATGATAGAGTATGGAAGTAATGTAGTAGGTGGTGTAACTCCTGGCAAAGGGGGAATGACTCACCTTGAACGTCCGGTATTCAACACTGTAAAAGAAGCGGTAAAAGCTACAGGTGCTGATGTATCGATTATTTTTGTACCTCCTGCTTTTGCCAGCGATGCCATTATGGAAGCTGCCGACGCAGGTATCAAGGTAATTATTGCAATTACTGAAGGGATTCCTACTTTGGACATGGTAAAAGCCAAACAATATATCCAAGGCAAAGATGTGCGTTTGGTAGGACCTAACTGTCCTGGGGTAATTACTCCTGGTGAAGCTAAAGTAGGTATTATGCCTGGTTTTATTCACAACCCTGGCCGTATTGGTATTGTATCGCGTTCTGGTACTTTGACCTACGAAGCAGTAGATCAAATTACTAAAGCCGGACTGGGACAGTCTACTTGCATTGGTATAGGAGGCGACCCAGTAATTGGTACTACTACTAAAGAAGCAGTAGAGTTGTTGATGAACGACCCTGACACTGATGCTATCATTATGATTGGTGAGATTGGTGGAAGCATGGAGGCTGAAGCTGCAAACTGGATCAAGGCTGATGGCAACCGTAAACCTGTAGTAGGCTTTATTGCCGGACAAACTGCTCCAAAAGGACGTAGAATGGGACACGCAGGAGCTATTATTGGTGGAAAAGATGACACCGCTGAAGCTAAAATGCGTATCATGCGTGAATGTGGCTTACATGTGGTAGAGTCTCCTGCCGAAATTGGCGCTACTATGGTAAAAGCACTTGAGTCAGTCACTAGCTAATTGCTTTAAGCAAGTCGGTAGTTATAAACCCAAACCTCATTTATGACAAGCATAGATGAGGTTTGTTGTATTCCCCCCTATGTTTTTCCCCATTTCACCTCAAGCTTTCTCCAGTCCCCCCCCGTAAAAACTAGCTTTTTAGTTAATTTTTTTACATATTATCACTGTTACACTACCAAATTTCGTATTCAAAAGTATTATTATAAATAAAAATTCCTTTAGAAAACTTATTGCAAGCAATGATCACTGTACTCGTGACTAAAGTACAGGCGCTGCTTATTTAACGTACACCAATTTGATGCAAATGATAGAACTGTTTAATAATCGTTTTCAAAAATGCTACCATGATTCAGACCGTAGCTTTTTTATCAATGTATGGAAACCTGACAGTCAATCGTTAGGCGAACGAGGCTATAAAAAAGAACAAATGCTGCTCTGGAACACTATCAGAAAAGTACGCCCCCGGTTTGTGATTTCCGACAGCACTAATTTTTTGTATGCTATAGACCCTGTGGAGCAAGACTGGGTGGCATCAGAGATAGATCGCTTGATTGCTGACGTGCACCTTGAGCGTCTTGCCATTGTTTTGAGCCATGATTTCCTGGCACTACTTACCATTAAACAAACTATAGAAGAAGGCAGGTTTAAAAATATTACTCGTTTTTTTGATACAATAAAAGACGCTGAAGCCTGGCTGTTTCCCAGCTCACAAGCTGCCTGATCGAGTAGGGTAAAGTAGGAAATCATTCTACCCTACTTTATCCCTCTCACACCACCGGACATACGGTTCGCGTATC
>NZ_CANLRP010000223.1 GCF_947493425.1 uncultured Microscilla sp.
TGTGATTCAACACAACTTGAAGCTGGTTTTTACAGGCGGAATTTTAAGCCCTGACCAATGCGATGCATATCGGAACCTTAGCTATCTAACTTTTTTACGAGGAAGTCAGGGGGCAAAAGCTCATAGTCCTCCGAGAACAAGCTCGGAGCTGTAAGCCGAACTTGATTCGGGGACGCCAAAGAACCGAGGCTACAGTTCTACTGTGCCGAGCTCAGCATAGCTAATATGTGAGTAACTTAGTACCCAATGCACTAGAGTAAAAAGTTATTTCTGCCTGTGCTATGATATACCTAAGATTATAACCGAATCTTGGGTATGTCTTCTTGCCTGAAAGGTTCATTGGGTTTGGCATCCTTGGGAATAAGAATGGTATAGCTTGCACCTGTTTTTTTAATGGTCAGTGTTTTGCTGCGCAACCAAGGGTTGTGCACTTTGAGTATTTTATAGCTGATGCCTTGTTTAATGGCAAAATCAACCAAATCGGGGATGCTCTCGGTCACAGTTACTTTGCGGTAATCAATGGGTTGATAGCGTTGCTGGGCGGGTATGTTGAATCCGTAGCTTTGAGGATTTTCAAAAATGAGTTTGACGGCTACTGCCCTTATTACATACTTGGCAGTTTCGGCATTGAGAAACAGGTCATAGTATGAAGCTACTTTTTGGCGGTTTACATTGCTGCGAATGCCTCCCATGCCTCGGTTGTAAGAAGCTGCCACCAGTGCCCAGTTGCCAAAAATACCATGGGCGTCGTTCAAATACCTACAGGCGGCTTTGGTAGCTTTGAGTCTATGGTAGCGCTCGTCTACTTCTTTGTTTACCTCCAGTTTGTATTGCTTGCCAGTGGCACGCATAAACTGCCAAAACCCGGTAGCACCTACCCGTGAAATAAGGTTGAGCAAATTACTTTCTACCACGGCAATGTACTTAAAGTCTTCGGGGATGTTGTTTTTTTTGAGAATGGGTACAATTTGAGGAAACCAACGCCCAGCACGCTTGTAGTTCATGATGGTGCGACTATGACGATAGGCGGTTTGTACCAGCTCTTGTTCCAGGCGTTCGCGCACTTCGGGGTCTTGCAACGGTACTTTTTCTCCGGCAAAACTGACCGATGAAGGAATGGGAACACTGGTAAATTTGAAAGCCTGTGGAGCTGGTGCACCAGTACTTGGGTGAGTGGGTTGATTAGACGCTTGTGATTGAGAGGTTAAAATATACCCTGCCAGTCCTAGGTTGACCAGCAAGAGTATAACTAATAGTGTGTTTTTCAAAACGTTTAAAAGTTGGGTGACAAGTTATAGTTACTATAAAATTCATCAATTGCCTGCACTGCCTCGTCCACATCATCTACCACAGTAATAAGATCCAGGTCTTCTATATTGATATTGTGCGCTTTTTGTGCCACAGTGCTTTTAAGCCAATCAACCAACCCTCCCCAATAGCTGCTATCAAACAAGATGATAGGGAACTTACCAATTTTTTTGGTTTGGATAAGGGTAATTGCTTCAAAAAGCTCATCTAAAGTACCCATTCCTCCTGGCATTACCACAAAACCTTGGGCATATTTTACAAACATTACCTTGCGCACAAAAAAGTAGTCAAAATTGATGACTTTATCAGTGTCAATATAAGCATTGTTGCCTTGTTCAAATGGCAAATTGATACAAAGCCCTACCGACTTACCTCCTTGTTCGTAAGCTCCTTTGTTTCCGGCTTCCATAATACCAGGACCACCACCGGTAATTACCCCATAACCGTGGCGTACCAGTTTGGCAGCAATTTTTTCAGCATTTTTATAGTGTGGGTGATCGGGTTTGGTACGTGCCGAACCAAAAATAGAGACACAGGGACCTATTTTAGCCATAGATTCGTAACCGTTTACAAACTCAGACATCACCTTAAATATACCCCAGGAGTCGGAGCTTCTTATTTGTGCCCACGGGCGCTGTGAGCGGTTAAAAGATTTGCGGATTTTTCTTTCATCTTCGTGATTTACCGATTGTGATTCATTATCTGTTTGCATGTATATATGTTTTTTATGAATAAAATGTGACTTGCCTGTTTGTACCCACCAAGCCAATATTTTTGTCTATATTTGGGTAGGTTTTCAGTGGGGTGAGGTCTGCTGTATTTGACCGTATCACTTTTAACGCTTAACTTCAATACAGGGCTGAAATTGACGCATTAAAATTTAAGCAAGCCTACAAAACTATTATTTTAGATTTTAAAAGCAAGTTTTTTTTCAAGAAGATAAGTACCAAAGCAGGGTTTGTGTTATATTATAACATCCTTGTAGTGATTTAGTTACGCTTTTGCCTAAGGCTATTCGCCATTTTTTTCGACTCGCCAGAGAATGTAATTCATCTAAATTGAGCCATATTTACTTTTGACTTTGACTAAAAGAAAAATCGCCTTGTCTAATATTCAACAAACAATGCTTAATCAACGGTATTTAGTGGTAAACTATCAAACAAAAAAAGGCAGAAAACAGTTACACATACCACATAATATAGCTTTGACATGCTCAAGGTATACTTAAACGCGATTGTAGAAAAAATCAGTGAATAGTCAATGACAAAACTTACCCTGTATATATTCGGCAGCATTTTGTTGTTAGGGCTACCCGCCTGCCTCGACCCCATTACCCACCGTCACAATCCTGAGCTGATTAAATGGCAAGGAATGAAAAAAGACAGCGCTCAAGGCGTTGTCTCTGCAAAGGTGCCATTGCAATCTTCGCCCAAATCGGTCATTCAATTTTGCAAAAAACAGGGTTTATCTCCTTCTAAGCTTACCCAAAATAAACAAGGATTCTTCATCAGTGCCTCCTCCCCCATTGTAAGCGATCAGGTAATGGCTCAAGCCAAATGGTTGTTGAAATTTCATTTTGATCAATCACTGTGTCTCACCAAAACAGATATTTACAAAAGCCTGATCAGGTTTTAGTTTTCTTTTAGCAAATCTTTCAAGGCTTCGGTCAGCCCAGGGTGCTCAAACTCAAAGCCTGCCCTTATAATCTTATCGCAAGATACTTTGTTGCCTTCTAATACAATAGATGCCATTTCGCCCAGCATCATCTTGAGCATAAAGGCGGGTACATTGGGCAAAAACGCAGGACGGTGCACCACCGAAGCCAACCGCTTGGTCATTTCGGCGTTGGTAACGGGTGCAGGAGCTACCCCATTATACGCACCCCGCATGGTTTCATCTTCCAGGGCTTTCATAAATATACGGGCAATGTCATCTATGTGTATCCACGACATGTACTGATCGCCGCTGCCCAATGGTGCCCCCAAACCCAAACGTACTGGCTGAAGCAACTTGGGCAAAGCGCCGCTTTGGGGACTAAGCACCACGCCTACCCTTATTTTTACGGTTCTAATGCCTTGTTCTTCTATTTCTTTGGTGGCGTTTTCCCACTTACTGGTTACTTCTGCCAAAAAATCGTTGCCCGCCGGACTTTCTTCGTGCAGCAGTTGGGCGCCAGTGTTGATACCATAATAGCCTATGGCCGAGGCATTGACCAATGCTTTGGGGGCGGTAGACATTTTACGAATGGTTTGAGCAATCAACTCGGTAGATTGGGTACGGCTTTTCAATATTTCATCTTTGCGGCTTTCTGTCCAACGCTTATCGGCTACTCCAGCTCCAGCCAAATGCACTACTGCATCTACCCCTTCAAAAGCCGTTGCATCTATTTCCCCCTTTTGGGGATGCCACTCAAATACTTCTACATTTTTTATAGCACGTTTGCTTCGGCTCAAGTACCGAATACTGTAGCCTTTTTGAGCCAACAGTAGTTCGGTCAGGCGTTGTCCTATCAATCCGGTTCCCCCGGTAATTAGTATCGTTTTAGTCATACATTACCAACAATTAAAATAAGCTTTTGTTTTGATTTCTTACATCAACCCAAAGCGCCTGAATCCCCCCTTGAATCCTTTCTTAAAAGCAGTGTTCAGACAGTTTTTGTCAATGACTCACCAAAAACCTTCAAAATTCATAAAACAACCCCAATTATTTATACAACACCCCACAAACATAAACATTCCTTCACCTTTTAATAACCTCTAACTGCCTGATAATTTGTAACTTTCGCTAAGTAAAAAAATGACATACTACAATGAACATTATTCCTAAAAAGTACATCAAAGCAGCCCTTATATTTTGCTGGGCAAGCACTTTGTTTTGTGTAAGCATAGCATCTGCACAGCGCCCTTTGGTGGTGGGCATAAGCACCGATGTAAGCAGCCTCAAAGAGAGACAAAAAGCGGGTGAAATTATTGCTGCTTATCTGGAAAAAAAACTCCATAAAAAAATAGTGGTATTGCTTCCGCAAAAAAATAATGAGCTAGTTCAAATGCTCAAAGACAAAAAAGTAGACATTGCTTTTTTGAATACCTTTGGCTATATATTGGCGGCGGCCGAAGTAGCTATAGACCCGTTGGTGGTAGTGTCGGCAGATGCCCGCCAACCAACTGCCTACAAAAGCTGCCTGATAAAACACCCCAATACCAAAATAAAAACCATAGCCGATGTGGTAAAAAAGTCTAATGCAGCTCAATTGAAGTTTGCCTTCGTAAACCCTACCTCTACTTCAGGACATTTGGTGCCCCGCCTTTATTTCAATTCGCTGGGGCTCAACTATACCGAGTCACATTTTAAAGAAATTATATTTGGTAACAACCACACCAACACCATCCGGCAGATAGCCAGCCACAAGGCAGACCTGGGCGCCTGCTCTTACGACGATTTGCAAAAAATGATGGCTGCCGAAAAAATCTCAAAAAAAGCCGTGGAGGTATTGTGGGTATCATCGCCCATAGTAAATGGCCCCATAGCAGCACACACCCAACTTGACAAGTCACTGAAGGCTGCCATTAGCCAGGCGTTTCTGAAAATGCCCGATAACGCTCCCCAGCTACAGGCAGCTTTTAAAAAGTTATGGCATACTTCAGGCAAAAAAACTTATTTTGTAAAAGCCCAAAATACCTGGTACGATCCTATCCGAAAAATGGCCAGTTCGTTAGAAGAACTTGTGCTCATTTTGAACTATTATACTGACTAGTTTACTCATTATCGTTCTATACAATACTTCACTCACCATCTTATTTCTGAAATCGTACTGTTTGCTTAAGCAGTACGATTTTTTCGAGTATGAGAACCAAGGCAGAATTAAATATATCTAATGAGTAACGTACACTGAGTTAAAAACCAAAGCCCAAACCATTTGTACATGATTTGGGCTTTATTTGCTCAACCTCTCAAGTATCTTTTGGAGGGCTAAAAAAGCAAATCATCAACATTCTTTGCTTCTGTATAGCTTAGCCCTGACCACTCAGGCTTTTTTTTAAATCGTGTGCTTTCCCACTTATACTCTCCTCCTAAATTTACCAAAGCTTGAATCAAGGATATTAATAAATAGTGTCGCTCAGGTCTTAATGAGAAACCAATAATTAAGATGTGATCTTCATTAAATACCAATCCAAGTTTTGTGTATAAAGAGGGGCTGACAAGGTTATTTTCTTTAAAACTGATTTTTATGTCAGTTACCCTATTTAATTCAAAAGTTATATCTTGAATCGATGTTTTCTTTTTGCAAAACGAAACCTTGTAATAAAATGCTCCCATATTATTTTTTATCGTTGAGTTTTAAACCACGAGTGTAATGTGCTGGGTCTAGCATTAGTTGAATAGGTAGACTTATAACCAGCAGCATCGATTACTTTTACGCAGGTAGTCGCACAATTATGGTAACGTATATTATAACTTTTGTTTTCCCATTCCTACATGGGAAGTTGCCGCAGCCAAGGCACTTGTATATTGCTGTGCTGTGATGACTTTCGTAACAGGTATTTTTGCGTGTGATCATAATATCCTCAATTCTGCTGGATTCTTAATTTGCACAAATTCAGTCATATTACTCGCGTTTGGGACACTGTGATGGAAAAATAGTTCAGGTCATCTTCTTCTAACTTGAGGCTAACCATGTTATGACCTGGATCACAAACAACAGGATCAGGATTTTCCGGGATAGTATACAGAGTGGTTCATGCTATTGGCTTAAGCAACCCTTCTGTTATAGGATCAGCAATTACTCCTGGCTTGGGCTTGCTTCTACTTCTATCAGGATAATATCGAGTACTGCTACGGTTCCTAATACTGCTGCTACTTTTAAACGTGATGACTTCGAGGGGGTTTTGGTTTCTTCCGTATTCTTCGTTTTCTTTCGTCAAATCATCCAGGCGTTTATCCTCGATGGCATCACTACCTTCAGGTACTAAACCTGCGGAATCATTCAATGAAATAGAATTATTAAAAGCGTATTGATAAGGAGTAATACCAGGCATCAAGGGGGCTAGTTCGTCTATTCCGTGGAAGCGTCCAAGCTGCGCGTCATATCTTCGATATATCGTCTCATACAAATTCAAATCAAAGGTTTCCTCAAGCTCAGTTCCCGCATTATACAAGTACTTATGCTCAGGCGTCCCCTGCTTCTCAATTCCTAGTGGTAAAGCACCAACTTCAGATAACCACTCGGCACCGTCGCATTTGGGTTGTTGCCTCCGTTTACAGGAAAACAAAAAAACCTGCACTAAATTAGTACAGGGTGTTGTGCTTTAATAGACGACTATCCCAAATTATCTGTCTTGCAAAAGTACGCACAAAAACCACTTCTACAACTCATAACTACCTATCTTTCAGTTTTATAAGAAATAAAAAAAGCCCAAATCATTTTCACATGATTTGGGCTTTGGTTTTTAAATCAGCTTATGTTTACTCAACCTTTCAAGTCTCATTTGGAAGGCTTAAAAGAGCTAAGATTTTGCTAGTCTTTTCCATAACTTTTCATAAAACTTGACTAGAATAGAGTCATTTTTGAATATCATTATATCTCTAATTAGGTAATTATTAGAATTTATTTTTGTTATGAAGAGAGTTTTAGCATTATAATCAAATTGAATTTTAGACAGAGGTAACTCAAGGGTGTCAGTATTGTTAAAACTATTAAAGTTTATTTCGCCTGATCTGAGTCCAATATATTTATCACTTGATGTTTTAACACACAGTTTTACATTTTTATTTAAATAATCAAATTGAATATCTTCGATTACCTTATTACTCTCCCTTCCACTACCTCCCTGTCTTTCAATTAATTGCAAGCTATATTTTTCAGGTAAGATATTGGTGTATTGATGAATTCGGTTTTTCCTATATTTATTCAAATATCCTTTTATAACATTACCATCAATGGATTCTATGCCCTCCGAAGAAAAGTATGCTGCACCTTTCATTTTTAAATGTTTATCATAAAAAAGCAGAAAAGTACTACGATACTCTGCGTTTTTAGACATATCATATAAAAGAATCAAATAAGCACCTGAAAAATATATTTGCTCAGCTTTAGTCAAGGTTTTGAAGTCTAGCTTGGAGCCAAGAGGTAGTGTACTTTTTTTAGTTGATATGCATCCAGGCACCAAAAAAAATAGTAAAACATACAACGCTAATCTTTTTATATAATTATAGGGGTTCTTAAAATTAATCATAACTAATCCTATTTATAGCAAATCAGTAGTCCTTCTTTTTAAGAGGTCTGTTAAATATTTTCTTACCACGTAAATGTTCATTTCCTGGAAGTCTCAAGTGACTCGTTTGCTTATTCACAATCCCAGCACCTATGATGTAACCAAGCCTCTCTGCATATTTAGTACTCATAGACTCTGTAGTAAGCGTACCATCTTGTAAACTTTGTAATCCATCGTAACCAGCTCTAGCTACTGACCAAGGTAATCCTTTTAAAGCAGCAACAAGCCCAGCTCCCATATTGCCTACATCTCTTGCAGAGGCAAAAATACGTTCTCTTTTATGGGTTCCCATTATAGGCATTCCCCGATACATATATTCTACTGCATCAACGCCTTGTTGTAAACCAAGTCTCTTAAAATCGTATTTTTGGCCACCTGTTGCGTTAGGCATATAATAAAAGATGTTTGGAGTATCATAAAGTAAGTCATTTAAAAAAGCTTTACCACTAAAATCATTTGGATCAATTGTACCTGCCCATCTGTCCCCTTCTTCAAAGTAGAATGATTGAGGGGTTGCAGAATAGCCAACTAAATCTCCAACGGTTCCATCTTCATTTCTGATATAGATTCCATTATCATCACCATCCAGGTTACCACCAACTACCCTATAAGTACCATCTTTGGTAATCGTTACAAATGTTGAATCACCATTGATATCAATAGTCTTTATAGGATCATTTGCACCATATTGATAAGAACTAAAACCGTAATACTTCTCAGCAAAACGATCTACTCTATTAAACCTTCCAATTGCTGGGTCGTACTCACGTTGTCCATACGAAAGCCAGTTCAAGCCAAACGCTTCCTGCTTTTCTTTTCCATTATACAAATACTTATGATTAGGTTTCCCTACCTTCTCAATCCCACTTAAGCCCATTCCAAAAGGATAATAGTGATTCTCCTGTACAATGAGTTGAGGGGTAAAATCTACCTTGAGATCATCAAACCACACATTTTGACGATCGGTTTCGTTGGCAATATAAATCTGCAAAATACCATTGGCGGGTATCTCATAATCAAAATGGAGCCTTTCCCAAGCCGTATGTGCCACCGAAGTAACAAAAATTTCCCACTTTGGATCGCCCTTGTACCCGTTTCATCATAAAAAACATAACGCAAATAAGCATTGGGCAAACCACTGCTTTGGCTACCAGCATTGCCAGGTGTAAAGCTCACACCTACTTGCAATACGTTAGGGTTATTGGTAGCCGTTTCGCTGTTATTATTGTACGCCTGGGCAAGCGTACCCACCAACAAACTTAAGCTACTTGCCGTGGGGTGGCTGGGAGCACCACTGATGCGGGCGTATACTTCAGCACTTACCTTATCCCCCTTAGTTACTTTCAAGGTTTTCCAAGGGCCCAGTAGCTGGGTATCGCCCCCTAGTTTGGCAGCTAATCCAAATTACCTATACAAAAAGCCACTTCTACAACGCATAACCTCCTCTTTTTCAATTCATAATAAATAAAAAAAGCCCAAACCATTTGTATATGATTTGGGCTTTGGTTTTAGAAAATATCACTGGGCAAGTTAACGCAAAAATATAAACTAAATTTGATTTGTTGACGTGCTTAACTGAAGTTTGGCAATGGTGCTATGAAAAAATAATATATAAGTGCTGATAATATTGTTGTTAAGACAATATAAACAATCGAAATATTATATTTCTTCTTCAATACAAAAAAACAAAAAATAAGTGTCAATAATGCTGTGACCTCTAATGCCAAAAGTGAGAATAAAATACTACCCTCCATTGCCATAATATATTGACCTTTGAGGAAAGCAATTAACAAAACCCAAATTGAAATACTCCAAACACCAAAAAAACCTTGCTTTTTGTCGTTCTTATTGAGATATAAAGATAATAACCCTATTATACAAAATGTCCATTTAAGATAAGTTATAGCATGGCTCTCATGAATATTTTGGGTAAGAATAGGAGAACTATTTCTATCCATTCTATTAAATACATAATAGAGTATGTCTAATAAAAAATATGCTAAAAATGACGTAGTCAATATATTAGATAATAACGTTTCTTTTTTCATTCTGCTATATTTAGATTATACCTATTACTTTACCTTAGTGCTTATTATTGCTCTGATAAATGAACGTATTTCGTTGCTTTCATCCTTATAAGGCTTCATTAATGCATTGATATAATCTTTTTTATTCTCATAAATTTTATAGTCATATTTTCCGTTCTCATACAATCCAATTTGATACATTTTCTGTGACTTTTGACCACCAATGCTTTTATTGTAACTAAATCCCATGGTCATAGGCTTTCCAGCAATCTGTAATCGAATGTCAGTTTTAAACTCTGTTATTTTTTCATTTCGTGGATTATAATTCCTTGGGCTACTACTAAAAGGAATTACCTTAACTCTATTTTTCCCAACACTCACTGTATATTTTGTCCTCATTGAGGTTTCACCATAAACAGCACGCATATAGTTTGTTGATATAACAGATTCCCTCTCAGCATATTCCCTGTGTAAATTTTCACTTAATCCAGGAAACTTCTCATGAGTATAGGCATGAGTCAGTTCATGATTCATAGTATATTCACTTCTTGCAGTTCCGCCTTCATAATATCGCCGATATGTAGTCGGTTTATAATAAACAGTCCGCGCAGGTCCTTCCTTACCATGAGTATCATACCCAGCACCATTCCACAAATATACAGACCTTACCCTGTATAGATGTTTCGAGCTAACCAAAGCTCTTAATTTTGTATTGCCTTTATTTGTAGCAGCCATCATAGCCATGTATTTCATTGCTACATCCTTGTTGCTTCCTGGTAATGTTACCTCTTTTCCATCAGGATCAATAAATTTCAAAGGATTATTTAACACATAGGTATAAGGAGATGTGGCATAATATTTTTCAGATAGCTCATCAACTCCATGCCATCTTCCAAGTTGAGCATCATAAAATCTAGCTCCATAATCCAACCAATTCAACCCAAACGCTTCCTGCTTTTCTTTCCCGTTATATTGATACCTATGCTCAGGCCTCCCCTGCTTCTCAATCCCTCGCAAGTTCATTCCAAACGGATAATAATGATTCTCCTGTACAATCAATTGGGGCGTATGCTCCACCACCATATCGTCAAAGAATACTTCCTGGTCGCTTTCGTTGGCGGCAAATACCTGAAGGTAACCGCGCTCAGTAGCGGTATAACTAAGCTCTAACGCTTGCCATTGCCCAGCGCCCGCCTGCAAATGTTTGATCTGCAAAGAAACCGCCACCGGAGTACCGTCTTGTGTATAAAACACTGACTTCAAATAGCCGCTTGGCACGCTCGCATTTGGGTTGTTGCCTCCGTTGCTGGGCGTAATACTCAAGCCAAGGTTCAGTAAGAAAGGCGTGTTTTCTGTAGAAATTTCGCCACTCTTTGCGTGACCATTCACTTGTTTTAAGGTAAGCCCCCAGTTCACCACGTTGTTGTGGGTCACTCCCGGCATAATAGCCCTTCACTTTGACCACATCCCCTTTGCTTACTTCAAGGTTACGTAGCATTCCCAACGGTTCGGCACTCGTTAACTTGGCGGCGTGGTTGCTGGCGCTCGTTGGATCAGAAGAAATAATAACTTCTTTATATTCAAACCCTTGCTGTTTATCGGTATCAATATCCTCTAAATCAGCCCAGTAAGTTTCCTTTTCTCCCTCCCTAAAAGCCACGCATAAGTTGTCCAAGTGATGTATTACCTTCTTCTCCTTCTTCTAAAACTATTAATTATTTTATCATACAATTCCTTGTTTTTCAAAGAGACGCGTTTATATCCAACACTAATTTTCCCAAAACTTTTGTTCTTCCAACAAAAACCTAAGCTATCTACACCTTGTAATAATAATGTGTCACCTGAATTTTGAGTTTCAAATTTTTGATAATACGTTCCCTGCTCTCTAATGTAATTATAGTTAGGGGTATTTATAAAAGTTGTAATATATACCATAGAAGAGTCCCTATAGAAGTATTTATATATGCTTTCTCCATGATCTCCTTCTAATCTATCACAAATAAATCCCTTAGGAACATCTAAATACATTTTGCTGTACTTTTTAGTTGGATTGAACTTTACAGTTTTAACATTCTGTGATAAAGAAGAATGGTATCCCTCCCAGTAAGTACATGTTTACATCTGCTATTAGCTAGCTTACCTTTGCATCAAAAAGATATGAATAAAGA
>NZ_CANLRP010000224.1 GCF_947493425.1 uncultured Microscilla sp.
GTTTTGTAGATAATGAGTACATATTTAGCCTCATAATGGTCATTTAAATTGTCATCACTAGATTTTATACAGAAGGATTTATATTACAAATTTACGGTTTGAGGCAAGGCTGCACAATACCCATTAATGGGTATTTTTTAGTTACTATTTTATTGATTTTCTTAATTGAATATATATGTATTCTCATAAATTGATTTTTAAGTTTATTTTGAGAATAAAAATAAGGCTTAATGAGGTGGTGGAGGTTATTCACCATTTTTGAATAAGGCATGTAAGAAATGCCTGCATACATCCTTCAAGTTTTTATTAAGAAGAAAATATTTATCATTAACTTTGCCCACGTATTATGACGATGATTATTAGATAACTTATATATGAAGAAATTCGCCTGGTGGAAACTTCTATGCGTAGTGTTGTTATTTTACACACTTGTAGGAGGTTTTCTATTTGATGTTCCCCGTAAAGACATACTCAACGAAACCATAAGGAACCTGTACTTTCATGTCACTATGTGGTTCAGTATGCTCATTATCTTTACTGTGTCAGTATATAACGCCATTCGTTACCTCAAAACCAACAATCCTGTGTATGACCATTATTCAGTAGAAGCCGCCAACACCGGGATTATATTTGGTGTGTTGGGACTGGTCACTGGAATGATTTGGGCTAGGTTTACCTGGTATATAGCCGACGGTGGCTATTGGAGTGGTGACCCTAAACAAAATATGGCGGCTATAGGTATCTTGATTTACCTGGCGTATTTTGTACTGAGAGGTTCGCTGGTAGACGAGCAGCAAAAAGCCCGAATATCAGCAGTTTACAATATTTTTGCTTTTGCAGCCCTTATTCCACTGTTATATATTTTGCCTCGTTTGGTGGCATCATTGCACCCTGGTAGTGCCGAAAATTCTACTTTTAATGTGCAAAACGATGTAAACTCAGCTATGCGGGTGGTGTTTTATCCTGCCATTATAGGTTGGTCATTGTTAGGCTGGTGGATCATTACTCTTAGAGTAAGGTTACGCAAAATAACCCAAACAATGATAGACAAAGAGTATGAAAAGGAAATAGCAGGATTTTAAAAATGATAATTATGCAGAAAATATTAAAAAAACTAACATTTGTCATTGCGTTTATATCACTTTCATTTATAAACTTGTATGCCCAAACTCCTAAGGCAAAACGCCCCTTTGATGCTCCTATGGCAGATGTACTGAGGCAAAATGGGAAAATATATGTAGTAGTATTGGTGCTGGGTATAGTACTAACTGGAGTATTTTTATACTTGATTAATTTGGATAGAAAAATAAAAAAACTTGAAAAGGAAGTACGTGGTTAACAAGGTAGCTTTTTCAGAATAAAATTTATACAGCATGAAAACATCACACATTATTGGTATTGTAGTAATAGCCATCGCCATTTCGATGATCATAGTAGCGGCAGGAGATGCCAGCCAATATGTAAGCTTTGACGAGGCGTTTGCCAAAGCCGAAAACGGGAACAGCCAAAAAGTCCATGTAGTAGGCAAGCTTAAAAAAGACAGTAATGGGAAATATACCGGAATGGAATATCGCCCACATATAGACCCTAACTTGTTTAAATTTATATTGGTAGACAACAAAGGTAATGCGGTAAAAGTAACTTATCATAGCCCCAAACCCAATGATTTTGAGCGAGCCGAACAAGTAGTAGTGGTAGGCAAAGCGCAAGGTAATGAGTTTGTAGCAAGCAAAATACTGATGAAGTGTCCATCAAAATATGAAGATGGGAAAGTGGAAACAATAGAAGCAGAATCTAAA
The DNA here is from genome assembly GCF_947493425.1 of uncultured Microscilla sp. Taxonomy (GTDB): domain Bacteria; phylum Bacteroidota; class Bacteroidia; order Cytophagales; family Microscillaceae; genus Microscilla. The sequence goes on from NZ_CANLRP010000224.1 coordinate 1,800, forward strand.
AAGAAAATTTAAACTTGAGGTGCTTTATTATCCACCGCAAAAACTCCCTGACAGACCTGGTTTTGTCAGGGAGTTTTTAATTATAATAAAGCAAACTTTCTAAATTACAGCAAGTTGGTAAGAAAATTACTGTAGGCATCTTTCATAGGCAAGGCATCATTGGTTACCAGTGTTTTGCGTTGTGTCGTTACCTTCTCATTGGTTCGAGGGTTAACACCTTCTTTGTCTATAGTTGTCCAGTAAAAGCCTACCCCTCTTTTTTGCCACAAAGGTAAATCATTAAAGTTGATACCTGCCTGAAAAAGTAGCTCGTTTTTTTGAGCTACTGATAGCCCTGTTACTTTATCGTTGGCTTTTTTAGCCGAAATTCCTTGTTTTCTGAGCATCCAGTAGCAATGTGCATTCAGTGAATTCCGAAAAGCATCTTCATTGCGCCAGCGAAAATAATCTACTACATCTTGTTTGCGGGGCAGTTGCGATATTCTACAGTCAAAACTGGCCACCTGGTTAATCAATAGAGCAAACTTGGCGCTGGCTTCGGCTGCCAGCAACGACACCAGCTTGCGGGTTTTGCGTCCAAAAATATTTTCTTCCAGGTCAAACAGCAAAGATATTTCATCGCTTTCGGTGTAGCCGTATACAAACTTAAACCCACACGTCATCAGGTGAGTCGTAGTAGCCATCATGTAGTCTTTAAATCGCACATCAAAAGGTGTTTCGAGCGACAGGTTTTGCTTGGTAAGCTTGGTAAATCCTCTGCCATCGAGCCGGGCAACCATATACACATTGGGCAGTACCAGAAAATCGTTGGCGCTTTCGAAAACCCGCATTCTGGCATCCAGTTCATCAAATTTCATTTTGCTATATTTAGTTTAGTATATTTCGTAACAATCGCTTGATTCCTCGCAAGTGATGGCGGGTGTGATAAATTGTAAAAAAAAGCATTTCTCTGACTGATAACTTGCCTAACAGCGGATGAGGAATACAGTAGTTGTCCAGTTGATCATCATCCCATTGCTCTATTGCCAATATAAGCGCTTCTTTTGCTTGCACAAAAGCTTCAATCACTTCTTGTTTATCATGTGGGGTAAGCTTGGCCGGAACAAACCCTTTTTTTGCTTTAGCCCCTTGTGTGAGGAAGGTCTGATACTGCTTTACTAGTTGTTTGTAGTTCCAGGAGGCACGTTCAGGGGTACCAAAAACCTTGAGATGTTCGATATTGCCCAATAGTAGATCATTGATAGGTAAGGTAGACAGCACAAGGTGGTGAAGGTGTTGTCCGACTGACCATTGGTCTGCTGGACCTTGCATAAACTGAGCTGAGGTGAGGTTATACATAAAGCCTGATACTTGATCAAAAGCTTGAGTGATATGTTCTATAATGTCTAGTTTACTATGGATGGAGTCTGTCATTTTCTGAGGGGGTTAAATCTATAAAATTTGACCTGGGTTTTATATCTTCCAGGGGCTTATGTCAAAGCAATCATTGTGGTTGAGGCGTACATAAAATAATTGGTCGAAACCTTCGTCTAACGATGGCACCTCTAGGCGGTTATAGGTACCCTTGATTCCTTTTTCGGGAATGAGTGCCTTGCCAGAACGCAAATTATTGCGTGTGATGGCGTCTTTTATTTTAGACTCAAAATAATAGCCAATAATTTCATAACTTCTTGCCTTTGCCAGCATTATATACTGTTGTCGGTTTTGCCTTGTAGGATTGGTATTGTCTATGACAAAAGGTTGTTGGGTATTTAAACAAGCGTCTAAAAATACTTTTTCACGGTGGCGGGTACGCAGTAGGTCAAGACTAATGTGTACGTGGCTGTCAAAAAACTGTTGTTTGTAAAAAGTACTTTTTCCGGTAGCTTGTATGCCTGTAAATATAATGGCTTGCATGAGAAGCTTTATTACGAAAGTATAAGAATGTAAAATACGCTAATTCATCATACTAATTTTATACCAATAAATTTGCCCAATTGTTTGAACAGCTTTGATTTTGAATGCTTTAATTAGGGAGCAATTAAAAAATAGGATACCTTTTCTTTGTTAGCTATTTTATTCTGAGACGCGGCACATAGCAGAGCTACGGCGGCAAAAAGTAACAAAGCATCGGGGCAAAAGAGCAGCTACAAAATGGGTAAGTTATTTCTTGTTTGCTCCCTTACCATAATCAAAGCAAAAAAGCGAAACGGTACACTTGGGTACCCCTTCGCTTTTTGCTATAAAAACTACCCAATATGGGGGAGCATTGCCTAACTGTACATTTCTTCTCGTACCTTCTGAATATCCTCCCGCTCAAGGTATTCGTCATAAGACATCATGCGGTCAATCATTCCGTTAGGAGTAAGCTCAATGATACGGTTGGCCACTGTTTGCATAAACTCGTGGTCATGCGAAGCAAACATCACATTGCCCTGGTAGTCGATCAATGCATTGTTAAAAGCCGTAATTGATTCCAGGTCTAAGTGGTTGGTAGGCTCGTCTAGTACTAGCAAATTAGGTTGCTGAAGCATCATTTTAGATACCATACACCTTACCTTCTCACCTCCCGAAAGTACCGATGCACTCTTCAGTGTTTCTTCACCTGTAAAAAGCATACGTCCTAAAAATGTACGTACATAAGTTTCTTCGCGCTCTTCTTCGGTTTTGGTAAACTGACGCAACCAATCTATCAGGTTATCTTGTACTCCTTCAAAGTATTTGGTGTTATCATTAGGCAAATAAGCCGCAGTAATGGTTTGTCCCCATTTATAAGTTCCCTCTTCGGGCTCCAATTCGCCCATCAAGGTTTCAAAAAAGGTGCTCACCGCAAGGCTATCTTTAGACACAAAAGCTACTTTATCGCCCTTGTGCAGCATAAAACTAACCCCGGAAAATAATGTTTTACCTTCTATACTTTTCTTTAGGTTTTCAACCATTAGTATTTGGTCACCAGCTTCACGTTCGGGTTTGAACACAATGCCTGGGTAACGGCGGCTCGATGGCTTGATATCATCTACCGAAAGCTTTTCAAGCATTTTCTTTCTTGCTGTAGCTTGCTTTGACTTTGCTACATTGGCACTAAATCGCTCGATAAACGTTTGAAGTTCTTTACGTTTTTCTTCGTTCTTTTTGTTACGGTCAGATTGCTGACGGGCTGCTAACTGACTTGATTGATACCAAAAACTATAGTTACCAGTATGCAAGTTAAGCTTGCTATAGTCAATATCTGCAATGTGGGTACATACAGTATCTAAAAAGTGGCGGTCGTGAGATACTACAATTACTGTATTTTTAAAGTTGATAAGGAAGTCCTCCAACCATTTAATGGTGTGTACATCCAAGTCGTTAGTAGGTTCATCCAAAATCAGGATGTCAGGGTTGCCAAACAGCGATTGCGCCAACAATACTTTTACTTTATCGCCACCGTTTAGTTCGCCCATTGTTTTGGTGTGCAAGTCTTCGGTTACCCCTAAGCCGCTCAACAAACCAGCTGCGTCGCTTTCAGCATTCCAACCATCCATTTCGGCAAATTCAGCTTCCAGTTCCGAAGCACGCATGCCGTCCTCCTCGCTAAAGTCAGGTTTGGCATAAATAGCATCTTTTTCTTTCATGATGCTGTAGAGTTTGTCGTGCCCCATAATAACAGTTTCTAACACGGGATACTCGTCAAACTCAAAGTGGTCTTGTTTAAGCACTGCCATGCGCTCACCAGGGGTGATTTCTACATGACCAGTGGTAGGGTCTACATCACCTGATAGTATTTTTAAAAAAGTAGATTTTCCAGCGCCGTTGGCTCCAATTACGCCGTAGCAGTTTCCAGGGGTGAATTTTATATTAACTTCCTCAAAAAGGGTTCGTTTCCCGAATCGAAGGGATAGATTTGATACAGATATCATTTTGAATTAAAAAGTCAAATTTAGAAGTAGACCAAAAAAATAATTGCACAAAAGTATCAATATTTGGGATGAATGGAAAAGTTTTATTGTATTAATCAAAGAAGGCGTCACCAGGTGGGGAACATCTTGGGATGTAACTTGAAAAGATTGTAAGATAAAATAGTACAATTAGCATTCGTGTGACTTTTAAAGTTATAAAATTATTGTAGTAACAAGGGCTTTTTTTGTATGTTAGAAGAGAGGAATTATAACAAAAAGCTACACCCTTGCAGAGAAAGGTTAAGCAAAATCATTACTCTGATAAATAAAAGAACTATGAGAACAATTATGACATTAATTTTTTGCCTAATGACGCATCATTGGGCAACTGCACAACAATCTTTTGAGTGGGTAATTTCCCCGCAGTACAAACGTGCTGGAGCTTTTTCTCAAAAAATGGCGTTTGTAGCCCAAAATAACCGCTATGGCTATATCAACAGGGCAGGCAAAATGGTCATTGAGCCTCAGTTTGAAATGGTTTGGAATTTTGCCCCCAATGGCTTGGCAAGAGTACAAAAAAGCAATAAGCAAGGCTACATTAACCGAAAAGGCGATTTTGTGATTGCAGCACAGTATATCATTGCCGGAGATTTTTCGGAGGGGTTGGCGGCTATTCGCCAAGACAAAAAATGGGGATATATCAACAAAACCGGAAAGATGGTGATTAAGCCACAGTTTGACGAAGCCTGGGCTTTTTCGGCAGGGCTGGCACCCATCAAACAGCAAGGTAAATGGGGGTATATTAACAAAAAAGGAAAAATAGTGATTGCGCCTAAGTTCAGTGTTGCCGATGATTTTGTTGAAGGACTTGCTTGTGTAGAATACAACTACAGCTATGGGTTTATCAACCAAAAGGGGGAGTTTGTAATTAAACCTGTTTTTGCTAAAGCAGATGATTTTTCAGAAGGCTTGGCAAGGGTAGAAGACGAAGGTAAGTGGGGGTACATCAACAAAAAAGGTAAATATGTGATTAAGCCCAGTTTTGACGAGGCATTGGTTTTTGCAGAAGGTTTGGCACCTGTTGAAAAAAATGATCAATGGGGGTACATCAATAAAAAAGGCGAATTTGTGATTAAGCCTCAGTTTCAGGAAGCTTATGATTTTTCTGACGGAATAGCATTGGTACGTAAAGGCCGCAAGTGGGGGTATATAAAGCTAAAATAAAGCAATATGTACCAAGACAAAATTAAATATACCTAATATGCAAGTATAACTATCATATTATGAGAGAGTTATCTTTACTTGTAGCTTATAGCTAATTGCTTACTGCTACTTAGCCCATAGCATTCAGGCGATAGACGATAGTTGTTTTATGGGTATCAACAATAAAGTTAGCCTACAACATATTTTTTAACTTGATTCACTTTTACAACAAATTAACAATCTCAAACTATGTCGTTAAACATTGCTCTATTGTATGGCTCAGTACGCCAGAGTCGCAAAGGCATTCATGTAGCTCAATTTGTAGCCCAGCAGGTCGAGGCTCGTGGGCACACTGCTACTCTTATAGATCCGCTTGAATTACCTTTGCCATTACTCGACAAAATGTACAAAGAATATCCCGCAGGCGAAGCACCTGAAAATATGGAGAAAATAGCCCAAATACTTACCAAAGCCGATGGCTTTTTGGTGGTAAGTGGTGAATACAACCATAGTGTGCCTCCTGCCCTTAAGAATATGCTGGATCATTTTCAAAAAGAGTATTTCTACAAGCCAAGTGGGTTGGTCACCTATTCGCCAGGGGCGTTTGGCGGAGCCAGAGTAGCCATGCATTTACGCAACCTGACAGGAGAGCTGGGAATGCCCAGTATTCCTTCTATTATGTATTTTTCTAAAATAGGTCAGGTATTTAACAGCGAGGGAAAGCTTCAGGACGAAGCGTACCTCAAGCGCATTACCCGCTTCTTAAACGAGTTTGATTGGTACGCTGAAGCATTGCAAAAGCAAAGAGCTTTGGGAACACCTTAAAACCAAAAACTCAGCAATACTTCATGAACAGGGATTGCTGAGTTTTTTGAAAAATACTTGAAAAGCTTAGTAAAACTACAAAAATAACCTAATCCATAGAACGGCATCTCTGGCAGGGGTACTTCTCAAAAAAATAGTTCCATAGCTTTAGCTATGCAAAGATTTTTTCGCTCGTCCTCCCACCAAATATTTTGTCCTTTTGGAGTACTTTATTTTTTACGTTTTACTTACTTCCCAATCACCACATTTACTTTGTCTACTCCAGTGTTGCCAGTGCGGGCATCATACACATACACTATTATTTCGTACAAACCTGTATCAGTCGTTTTCAATACCCCTTCAAATGTATTGACTTGTTTGCCTAGCTTTAGCTCTACCGTTTTATAGCTTTCTCCATTACGTTTAATCAACGCCTTAGCTTCCATTTTGTCACCATCCCACAAGCCTCCTTTCGAAATGGTACAGCCACACATCATCACTACGTTGGCAATAATATTGATTTGATTCTTGGTTTTGCCCAAAGAAGTAAACGCGTGGGTTTGAGGTGCCAGTATGTCTATAATAAACCCCGGAACCTCTACGATAATGCCTTCCCCGGCAATGTCTTTGCCCGGAATAAGCCAAACTTGTGTTTGGGCAGTTACTGTGGCCTGTTTTTTATTATAAGGAGCCATCACTTGTATAGTGATAAAAGTGGGGGCTTTGATGTCTATAGTTGCCTCAAACTTGGCAGTGCGGTCATCAACAATAGATTGATAACGTTCGTGGGCTTTGCGCATAATGAGGTTGGTATTGCCAGTGCTGCCTTTGGTGATGCCTTTGGTCAAAATTTCGTTTGTGGCGGCATCTCTTATAATAACCATTGCACCACCTACCGATGAACCAATAAACTTTGCGTCTTTGGCTTTGGCGCGAACCACTACCTTGGTAGGCGTTGCCCAGGTTGTAACACTTAGGCTTAATAGCACTGCCAATGAAAGCATTTTATATACTTGCTTGATCATAACAATTATTTGATTTAAAAGTCTCAATGATTTGAAAGATCAAAATTGAAATAAAACTGCCTTTCATGCAAAAAAGCCGAATGTTTATTGACAAACATTCGGCTTGAGTAAAAAATGTTAAGATGTCCGCTTGACCAGCTTTTGAAATTTACGCTTAAGCGAAAACTTCTTTTTTCTGATTTCGTCGGGTGGGATGTTCAATACCTGTGCTATTTCCTGGTTGGTATACTCTTGCTGTATATACCCAAACAGGGTAAGCTCATCCTTGGTGAGGTGCAACTGACTAAGCCAGTGGTTCCATTCGCCCACTTGCTCGAAACGTTTCATTTGGCGGCAAATCTGACTGCTGCTAAAGGTAGCTTTGCAATGAGCCACATACTGAAGACTGTGTTGTCTTTTACGCAAAACATCTACTGCTTTGCGGTAACAGGTGCCCCAGAGAAAGCCAGGCATGTTAGCCACCTCTTTGCCTTGGTTAAGTTCCTCAAATAACTTGATGTAGGCATCATTTACCACATCTATACTTTCGGCGTCGTTTTGCAATACTTGTTGTGCTTTGGCAAGCAACGCCTTGTATAACTTTTGATCATTGAACAGGGCAGCAATTACTCCCTCTATAGATTTTTTTTTCATTATGTTCTATCTTGAATACCAGACAGATGAGAGCTAAGTAAAGCCGTCATCTGAATATTGTAATCTCGATAGAACTATATGCAATACGTGAATTTGATGCATAAGTGTTTTTGGGTAAATAAATATTGGTTTGGTTGCCTAAGTAACCAAAGCTATTTTATAACATAAGACGTACAACTCAGGCAAATGTCACCAGTAATAAAAAAGTTTTTACTCTTTTTGGCAATAATGACCCAAATGGTGTGTATATCCAATACTCCGCAGTGATTTTAGTCAAAGTTGGTTGCTGATTATCAAACGGTTATGAGTTTAAAAACTATTTAATTACGTGTTTAGGCGTAAAACAGAAACCCTTTGAAAAATAAAGCAAGTACACAAATTTAATGTAAGCTATTGATTTATAAGGATTAATAGGGTAAACATTTACTCGAATCCACTATGGACTATGGACTAAATGCTGTGGACTATTGTATATCTAGTGCTGATGTAAAAGTTGTAGTTACTTATCAACGTTGTTGTTTAGGCAGTCAGTGTTTGGAACAGGTAATTGTACGACAGTTATTGATTGCTATATTTAGATTACCTACTTTAACAAACCCCTAAAATTATGAGAACCTTTCTTTTGTTGTTGATCCTATATTGTGCCTATCTTAGCAGTGTATTTGCTCAAAAAGCCCAAAGCCTAAGCGATTATAAAATATATAACCTCAGTGGTTTTCAGGTGTATGTTCAAAAAACAGCTTTGACTCAACACCCCCACACTACCGGACAAGCTGTCAGTTTATTAAAGCATAAGTTGTTAATTATCAGTAAATTGCCCTTAAAAATGTCTGCTGAAAAGCATCTGAAAACTGTACGTGTTTTTATGGATTGGAACGCCAATGCCAAAAAGGCAGCACAATACCATATCAGTAAACAGTGGTTAATGAACAATGGATATATTCCTGAAATGGCTAAAGCAGTACACATTTCAAGCATTCAAAACTTTGTTAACTGGAGCAAACAAAATCAACCTGAAATGATCTTGCACGAACTGGCACATGCTTATCACGACCAAGTGCTTGGTGATGGGCACAGGGAGATTAAGCAGGCGTATGATAAGGCAATGAAATTGAAACTCTATGAAAGTGTAGGCTATAATGCAGGCAATGACAGCAAAATAACCAAAGCCAGGGCTTATGGAGCCAACAATCATCTTGAATATTTTGCCGAACTCACTGAGGCTTTTTTTGGCAAAAATGACTATTATCCTTTTACTAAGAAAGACCTCAAGCTCCATGATCCGAAAGCTTATGCTTTGCTGACAAAAATATGGCAAGGCAAAAACCTGAGTATCCACATCAATATTTCAAGTAAAAAATCGAAACAAAGCAGTAAACGAGCTACTTTGTTGTTAAAAAATAAAAGTAATGAGTTGCTATATGGTTATTGGGTAGACTTTCATGGTAAAGAAATATTTTACTTTAAAATAAGGGCAGGACAGGAGGTAAAACAGGCTACCTATACCAAACATTTATGGCGTTTGAAAAACACAGATGGTCGTTTAGTAAAAGAACTAAGACCAAGCCAGAGTTACCAAAAGGTGGTAATAGACTAAGTAACTACTTTCCTGAACGTGAGGTTTAGACGAGCTTCTGTTTTGTCTTTTTCGATAGGTACCTTGTGTACATATATATGTTGCATGTTGCCCTGCATAATCACAATATCTCCACTGTGTAAGGTGAATTTATGGCGGTCATCATGGTTGGTTTTATGCCGTACCCAAAAGTCCCGCGATTCGCCAAACGACATAGAAACAATGACTGGGTTGGTTCCTACACAAGAATCATCGTCTGAGTGCCAGTTTACCCGATCGTTGCCATCGCGGTAATATTGCAGCACTAATGCATTGAACTGTGCTGAGGCTAAGCTTTCTGCGACTGTTTTTAATTCCAGTAAAAAATCTGTCCAAGGCTCAGGGGTAAATACCAGCCCTGAATAGTCATAAGATTTCTCGCCATAATTAGCCGTCAGGCGAGGCAAATCCACGATTTTCCCTTCATTGTTGTGGCTTTTTTGTAACCACTTAATTTCTTTGAGCAACTCATCGAATGTTTGTTGGCAGTATTTTATATCAAAGTAGTTGCGGTAAATGACCAGACGGTTATCGAGGTAGGTGTTCATTGTATATAAGTTGTTTGCGCTGACAAGTGATACAAAATTACTCAAAGCCCCTAAATGTAAAAAACGAGACCCTAGCAGAATCTCGTTTTTCTTTCCTAACCACAAAGCTTATTAAATATCTTTGATTAATATATATTCAAACCAAAGACCAA
>NZ_CANLRP010000225.1 GCF_947493425.1 uncultured Microscilla sp.
AAAATGGCTTAAACGTGTTAGAAGCCTTATCCAGGATTGCTAAATATCAGGTTGGCACATACACTGATTAGTTACCTATTTTGTAAATAAGGCTTGCTTTTCCAGCAAATATTTCTTCTTCTGATTGCCCTCATATTGATAGGGTCTGTATAACAATCTTCAATAACTATTAGCACCATGTATATTGTATCAGGCAATTTTTTTTTGAGTATTCTATTCATTACTTGGGCAATGTGGTCACAGGCACAATCTAATGAAACACCCCAAAAAACTTCATTCAATGTCGATAAAACTACCTTATCACTGCATCAAATGTACTGTTTTAGCGCTCCAAACGATAGTATTACTCTGCAACAAATACTTACCCCTCGTTATCAGCAACAGTTTATCCACCCTCGTCGGTTTAATCTAGGATATTCTAGTGGCACACATTGGGTTAAAATTTACCTAAAAACGCTTCAACTTTCGGATAAAGTGGTCTTAGAGCTACCAGGCAATATTCCAAAGGTAGTCGTTTTTTATCCCCAATGGTCAGACTCAGTATATGTTTGGAAAAGCATGCATACGCAGATTGGTCAAAGTACTTTTTATAACCGAAGCATCCATTACCCGGCCAATGCCTTTCCTCTGGAAATAAGAGGCAAGCCCGATACGCTTGCAGTATATGTATGCCTCAAAACCAATCGTTCGGCAGCTCAGCTTCATTTTCAAGTGTACAAGGCAACTTATTTTCAAAATCAAGCCATTCATACGGTTGCTTTCAATGCATTGATTTACGGAATGATCATCGTCATGATTGTGTATAATTTTTTTATGCTTTTGGTACTCAAAGAAAGCCTGTACCTGCTTTATGTAATATTGGAGTTGCTAAGCCTATTGTTGTTTTCTATTAGTAGTGGGTATTATTTATATGTGCTTCCTAACGAGTATTTCTGGTGGTATCATAACAGTAAAATTCTTTGGTTGCTAATGATTGTCAACATATTGTTTGCACAAAAGTTACTAAATACCCACCTACATACCCCCAATATGCATCGAATATTTAGGTGGGTAACCCTAGGACTACTAGGTTGTTTGTTAGTGAATTTTTGGCATTCAAATGCCCGTTTTTCTATCCTTTGCTCATTGTTCACTTCCCTGATCTTATTGGGTTATGCCATTTACTTATATAGTCGAGGGGTAACGACTGCACGCTATTATTTGTTAGCCTGGGGGTTTTATGTGGCAGGCGGTATGATAAAAGCCCTTTTATTACTGGGTATCATTACTTCTCACCACCCATTTTTGCTGGCAGCGCCTCAAATAGGTCTGGCACTTGAAGCAGTATTTTTTTCGTTTGCGCTGGGTCATAAGATCAACCTTATAAAAAAAGAGCGATACATAGCCCAACAACAAGCACTAGAAAAGCAACAGGAAAATCAAGAACTAATTATTTCGCAAAAGGCTACCCTAGAACAAAAAGTAAAGGAGCGCACCCATCAGTTAGAAAGTGCAAAACAGGAAATCACCATTCAACATACGGCTTTGCTACATGTACAAGAAGAGTTACTGGTGCAGCAAGAAATGATAGAAGAACAAAATCAGGTATTGGTATATAAGCAAAAACATATCGACCAGAGTATAAAGGCTGCTCAAAAAATACAAGAGGCAATGTTGCCTTTTGATCAGCGAATAAAAGGCATATTCGCTGATTGTTTTGTATTAAACCGTCCCAAAGATGTAGTATCAGGCGACTTCTATTGGGTGGAGACGATAAATAACAAAGTATTTGTAGCCATAGCTGATTGTACTGGGCATGGGGTACCAGGGGCCTTTATGAGCATGATAGGTCATATTTTACTAGACCATATTATCAAAGTAAACAATATATACCAACCAGGGCAAGTACTGGAAATATTACATGCTAAAGTACAGCAGGCATTGCGTCAAAAAATATCTAATGATCGTAATGGCATGGATATAGGGCTATGTTTGATTGAAAACGTAGATAATACACGCTCCCTCCTCACGTTTGCTGGTGCCAAACGACCACTTTATTATTGGCACGCACAAAAGGGTGGCATCGTAGAGCTCAAAGGAACGCCAAAAGCTATAGGAGGAATACAACGTCAAGATATTTCGTTTGCTAACCAATATTTACACCTCCCCGCAGGCAGCATTATTTATTTGTCGAGCGATGGTTATGTAGACCAGAACAACCCACAACGCAAAAAACTTGGTAAGCGAAGGTTTATTGAGCTCTTACAGTCTTGCATACACCTTTCTTTGTCGACTCAATGTATATTATTTGAAGAAGAGCTATTGTCACATATGCAAGAAAGTGAACAAAGAGATGATATCTTGATGGTAGGTATACAAATGCTATCTTACCCAAAAAGGTAGACTATCTCTGTGATCAGGCAGTTTAAAAGGTTAAAAACGAAAAAAACTTCTTCTTAGAGCCTCATATCTGAAAAAACGTTCAACCGTAGTGGCTACTTTTTCGTAACTATATTGCAAGGTTTTTGTGGCAACGAGTCGCAAAATCACACAACCACCCTTTGTTAACCAACTTACTGCTCTCTTCCACAATAAGCTTATCTTCTCAGAAAAATCAATAACAAAAGTCACATAGTTTCTTTCAAGTACCTGTATTTGAAAGTTTTTAAGGTTTTATAACTCACTTATGCCTAATTTGGGTTGCTTTGTCCTGCTGAATGTCAAAACAGGGTTTTAACTGTTTTTGCCTGAAGACATTTGAAAATCTATAAAAACCACTATGGCTTGATTAGCATAAACTATGAAAAAACAAATTTGCTTATTATTAACTGTACTCCATAGTTGTTTTTTTAGTGCAACAGCTCAAGAAGATACCCTGTTCAGTTACTCACGCTCACTTTATAAACTATCAGTGCAAGACATCCGTTCTTCTACGTCGCTTGCTTCTGGTATCAAAGAATCGGTACTTGAAACTCCTGCATCTACGGTTATTATTACTGCTGAAGACATTAGGCAACGTGGCTACCTGGGCATAGATGAGATCATCAGCGATTTGCCTGGGTTTGATATTATTAACAGTTCTGGTGGTTTTGGGCAAATCAACGCTTACCAACGGGGTTATCGCACACCTTATACACAGCGCACACTTATTATGGTAAATGGCAAGGTAGACAATCACATGTGGACCCATGGTGCCTACCTCAGCAAGCAATACCCCATCAAGGCTATAGACAGAGTAGAGGTGTTGTACGGGCCAGCATCGGCGGTATATGGGGCCAATGCTTTTTTGGGTATTATCAACATAGTAACCAAAAAACAACAACAACTTGAGCGCAACCGCCTGGAGGCCAGTATTCATGGGGGGAGTTTTAACACTAAAGGGGCAGACGTACACTTAAGAGGAAAAGTAGGACAAGTGAGTTACAGCAGCGGATTTCGTTTTTTTTACAGCGACGAAGAAGATTTGTCCGGCCGTTGGGGGTATTTGTCTAATCGTTGGTATGGCAACCGTAACGCGTGGGGTCCTTTGCTCGATATTACATCCAAGCGGGGGCGCAAACTGGGTACTTACTATAACCCTACCAGCAACTGGGGGTCGGTAAATAAGTTTAACTATAAAAACTGGGAGTTGGGCATCATCAACTGGAACACTACCGATGGATTTGGGGCGCAATTTAACGCCGACAAGGGACAAAACAATGCGGGATGGAGCAGCAACTCGAACCAATACTACCTGGAGCATACACAAAAGGCTCAAAACCTAACGGTAAGGTCGCTGTTATTATACAAACACCAGCGGATATGGGGCGATTGGGCTGAAGCTGTAGCAGATGCGAACGCCCCCCAATATTCTTTTGTTAGTTACACCCAATGGAACACCTTTAACGACAGCTGGTTGTTTACCAGTGACTGGAATTATTCGCCTGGGAAAAATCTACAGTTACTTACTGGAGTGAAATACCAGCTTAAGCACCTGACCAAGTCGTATGATGTACCTGGTTATTGGGAGGGAGTGTTTAGTAGCATCACCTTTGACAACGAAGGACCTTATGGTGCAGGAGCAGGCATTGCTTATAGTACCGATAGCACCTATTACCGCCCCCCTGCCCCGGTAAGGGTGACTCCTAACAGTAACAGAATAGTGACCCATGATGTAGGTGGCTATTTACTGGGCATTTATGATTTGGGCAAGCTCAGGTTCAACACAGGCATTCGCTTTGACTATAACTCGGTATATGGCAAGGTAGTCAATCCCCGGATTTCGGTGATTTACCGCCCAGTGAGTAACCTTGCCCTCAAACTTAACTACGGGGAAGCTTTTCAAGAGCCAGCTCCTATGTTGTTATGGGGAGGCTGGAGCGGCCGGCTTGCCAACCCTGACCTAAAACCCGAAAAAGTACGTAGTCTTGAGGCAGGTGTTACCCACAAGGTGGCGGGTTTGTTGCAGGAGCTATCGCTGTACCATGCCCACTACCAAAACGTGATCAAAGAAGAAGCTGAAAACGCTGGAGACCGGAAAGTAATCGGGCTGGAGTATAAGCTTACCTATGTATTGCCCAATTTTTTAGGGTTTTGCAAAGGGCTCAAGGGATACCTTTATTATACTTTTAGTGATGTAATGAGTAGCATTAGGTTTGACCACAACACCCAACAATGGCAAAACGGCAACACTCCGCTGGGCGACATAGCCAACCATAAGTTGAACCTGGGCATACACTTGATGTTAACCGAGCGGCTGGGGCTCAACCTAAGGAGCAATATGGTAGGCGAACGTAGTTTATATACCAGAAACGCCCTCAATGTAAGGGGGCACACCTTGGCACCCCATGCTATTTTTAATACCAATATATCTTACAACATCGACCAAGTCACGCTTTCGGTCAAAGTAAATAATGTGTTTAACCATCACTTTCTGCAACCAGGCGTACATGCAGCCGATAGTGGCGATAATTTTTCGCAAAGAAGCAATGGGTTTTATAACTCGTTGATTCCCAATCCTGGGCGTTTCTTTTTGGCTGAAGTGAGTATAAAACTGTAGTTTGTCTTTTTCAAATACTTTTTTTTACCAAATAAAACCTATATCTTAAATAAAAAACGATTCGAACGATTGAGTACATTGTAGCTATATTATTTCGCATGACAATAGATTATCAAGGGATGGCAGCAAAGCTTTTGCGTTTCACTATTTTGTGGAGCGTTGGATTGATAGTATTGTTGGCTGGACAAGTACATGCGCAGGAAACCGAAGCGCAAGCTTTGCTTCAAAAAGCACGATCGTACAAAGCAAAACAGCAATATGCTACTTCGTTAGACTATTACATTCAGGCATACCAAAGCTACGACCGAACAGGCAATCAACAAACGCTGTCTTCCATCAATTATGAAATAGGGGCACTTTATGAGCAATGGGGAGTAAACGAGCGTGCGTTGCGTTACTACCAAAACGCTTATCAAACAAACCCTTCTACCCCTTTGTCGAATAAAATAGGCTATGTACACCTACAGCTTAAAAACTATACTCAAGCCCTTACTTATTACCATAAATCGCTGGATACTTATCGGGCAAATAACAACCTATCGAGGCAAATCTCCATTCTTACCCGTATTATAGATATTTATAAAACTCAAAAGAAATACACCAAGGCACTAGAATATAGTTTGAGAATAAAAGAACTGCAAAAAGCTGCCAATAACCCTACTGGAGTGGCTGAAGCTGCCAATAGCATTGGGTATTTTTATAAGTTTACCCGGCAGTTACGCAAATCACTGCAATCTTTTGACGAAGCATTGACGTATTACCGCAAGCAAAATGACCTTGAAAATGTGTGTACAATTTTGAGTAATCAAGGGATTATTTATCAGATTTTGGGCAACAATGATCAATCACTTGCTACGTTTGCGAAAGCAGTAAAAATAAGGGAAAGGCAAAACAACCAAGCAAAAACGGCGGAGTTATACAATTATATTGCAGCGGTTTTTTTGGCGATGAACAATCTCGAAGATGCGCGCTACTATACTACCAAAGCGGTAAAGCTAGGCGAACAGGCAAACAACCTACATTCGTTGGTGATTAGCTATGATGTGTTGTCGTTTATTTACCAAAAAAAAGGAAACAACGGTCGGGCATTGAAGTACTTTAAGCTATATGCCGCCATTAAAGACCAACAGATGCAACAAGAGCGTATAAGGCAAAATGCTTTGCGCAAAAGGCAGGCAGAGATAGATAGTACTGAGAATAAGTTAAGGCTGTTATTGGTAGACAAAGAGGTACAGGAGCTTGCCTTGAAAAAAGTAATGCTCGAAAAGGACAAAAAAGCCAAAGAAAACCAACTATTGAGAAGAGACCGGGAGTTGTTACAGCAAAGCAAGGCCTTGCAAAAAGCCAAACTACAAAAGGAAGAATTGGAACGGCAAAAAGCAGAGCAAAGCCTGTTGCTGACCCAACAACAACTCAATAAAGAAAAACAAGCCCAAAAAATTGCCTTGCTCCAGCAACAAGACAAACTACAGAAACTGGCGATTAAACAAAAAGAACTGAAAGAAAAAGAGATTCAGAAAGAGAATGAATTGCTGAATAAAAATAAGGCGTTGCAAGAGCTAAAGCTACAAAACGAAAAACATAAGCTGCAGAGCGAACAAAACAAACGCAAAGCTCAGGAGCAACTGTATATAGGCATTGGTATTTTGCTAAGTGTGGTCATTCTTCTGGTATTGGCAGGGTTTATTATGTCGCGCCGGGCAAACAAAAAATTAGCCAAACAAAATGACCAGATTGAGTCGCAAAACAAGCTGTTGCAAATAAGAAAAGAAGAGATTGCCACCCAAAATGAAGAGTTGATGCAAAACCACGAAGAGATTTTGTCTCAACGAGATTTTATTGCCAATAGTAACAAAAAGCTATCGAGCCAAAACGACAAGATTATGGCAAGCATCAGGTATGCACAAACCATACAACAGGCCATTTTGCCGTTTGAGGAAAAAATGGGGCAAATGTTTGCCGGGCATTTTGTGATATTTCAGCCTAAAGATGTGGTATCGGGCGATTTTTACTGGGTGAGCCAACACCGCCAACACTTGTTTGTGGCGGTAGTAGATTGTACCGGGCACGGGGTACCAGGCGCTTTTATGTCTATGATAGGCTTTTCGTTGCTCAACGATATTGTCAATAAAAATCAATGCATCGAGCCTGCTCAAATACTGACACGCATACATACCGGGGTGGAAAAAACACTGAAACAAAAGCAATCTGACAATTCGGACGGAATGGATATTTGTTTTTGCCGGATAGATTACCAGGAAAATGAAGAAGTGTTGGTGACTTTTGCTGGCGCCAAACGACCTTTGATATACAGCCACCAAGGACAACCAGAGCTCATCAAAGGCGACCGTACAGGCATTGGGGGCTGGCAACACAACAAAGCCCGAATTTTTAATAACCGGGAATTACGCTTGAAACGCGGCGATAAGTTGTACCTGAGCAGTGATGGGTATGCCGATACGCCAAACCCTCAGCGTAAAAGTTTTTCTTTTGTTGGGATGTATGAGTTGATCAAAAAGCATCAAGACAAGCCATTGAAAGAACAACAAAGAATACTGGTGCAAGCCTTGGTCGACCACCAACAAGATGCTGAGCAACGCGATGATGTAACCTTGATGGGAATAAAGCTCTAACAAAAACAGACCATTCGCAAATTGCTGGGGTAGTTGGCAAATAATACTTAAAAGTGTCTATTTCTTAAAGCTATTATTGGGCATTGAACCATTCAGTTTGTAAAAAGAAATGAAAACAGTAATATTGTGGTTTGTTGCACTGCTTTTTTTGGCTATGACCAGCCACCCCCTGCAAGCCCAAAACCACATGGATAAAAGATACAACAAGGCAAAAAAATTGATGCCTTTCGCCTTGATAGAGGAGACAGACTCTAAAGAGCTGGACGAAAAAAGGATATTGAATATATACCTGCCTCAGGGCTACAACTCTGAATCGGCAGACTCCTACCCTACCATTTATGTGCTCGATGGGTCGGCAGACGAAGACTTTCCTCATATTGCCGGGTTAGCCCAGTTTATGCAGATGTATAACTTGTTGCCCAAGTCTATAGTAGTAGGCATAGCCAATGTAGATCGTTACCGGGACTTTACCCATCCTACCCTTTACCAAAAGTACAAAAAACGGATTCCTACTTGTGGTGGCTCAGCAAAGTTTATGGCATTTGTAGAAAACGAAGTACTCCCACTGATAAACACCCAGTATAAAACCAATGGGCACCACACCATTATTGGGCAATCGTTGGGGGGGCTGGTTGCTACCGAATTTTTGCTAAAAAAACCTCATTTGTTCAACAACTACATCATTGTGAGCCCTTCGCTGTGGTGGGACGAAGAGTCGCTGGTGAAAGAAGCTGCTGAATACTTTAAAACCCAGGCTGCTCTCAAGAAAAAGATATTTATATCGCTGGGCAAAGAGCACAAAACCATGCACAAAGTAGCCAACCAATTGACCGAGGCCATCAGGCAATCGGGCAACAAGCACCTCACTTTGTTTTATGAGCCCATTCTTACCGAAGACCACACCACTATCTTACACAAGGCGGTATACCGGGCGTTTGAGCTATTGTACCCTAAATAAATAGTAAAGCAAGCATAGTTTGCCATACACAAATCTGTCGAATAATTAGTTATCTTTATCCTCCGAAAAACTGTTTTGCAAAAGTGAATGCTTGCATTTACTTTGTATCACAAAATAGTACATATCTGCTCATAGGAGACCTTTTAAAGGTATCATATTATACAACAACCGTTATGGAGAATTACTTCAGCAAATTTAGGCAGGGCATTATAGGTATAAACGCCCAAATAGCCACTCAGGAAGGCACCAAAAAAGTAGTATATGCCGATTGGACTGCCAGTGGACGAAACTATGCCCCTATAGAAAACCGTATTCAACGGCAACTGATGCCCTTGGTTGCCAATACGCATACCGAAACCAGCACCACGGGTATGGCTATGACCCACGCCTACCACGAAGCTCAAAGGATTATTAAAAAACATGTCAACGCCAACGAAGATGACTTGATCATTACTGCTACCTCAGGCATGACTCGTCTGGTAAACAAGCTTCAGCGCATTTTAGGTCTAAAATACCGCGAGACGCCCCCCAAAGATCAACGCCCGGTGGTTTTTATTACCCACATGGAGCACCACTCGAACCATACCAGTTGGCTGGAGACCTTGGTGATAGTGGAGATTATTCAACCTACAGCAGAAGGGCTAGTAGACCTCCACCATTTAGATAAACTACTCGAAAAGTACCACGAACGCCCGCTCAAAATTGCCTCGGTAACAGCTTGCTCGAACGTAACAGGCATTATGACCCCTTACCATCAAATTGCCAAAAAAATGCACCGCGCAGGGGGCTACTGTTTTGTCGACTTTGCTTGTTCGGCGCCCTATGTAGCCATTGACATGCACCCTGCCAAAGAAGGTGCCCACCTGGACGCCGTGTTTTTTTCTCCACATAAATTCCTGGGGGGGCCGGGTTCGGCGGGAGTACTCATTTTTAGCCGTCGCTTGTACCAACAACGTGTTCCTGATAACCCCGGAGGGGGCACCGTAGATTGGACCAACCCTTGGGGCAAACACAAGTATATAGACAACATAGAAGCCCGCGAAGACGGAGGAACTCCAGCCTTTTTGCAGACAATAAAAACCGCGATGTGTATTACGCTCAAGCAAGAGATGGGGGTAGAAAATATACTTAAGCGCGAGCACGAGTTGCTTGAGTTGTTGTGGGACAAGGTAGCACCTATTCCTAATGTACACATCCTTGCTTCGCAGCACCGCAACCGTTTGGCGATATTGTCTTTTTATATCGATGGCTTGCATTATAATTCAGGTGTGAAACTGCTCAACGATAAATTTGGGATTCAGTCGCGGGGAGGTTGCTCTTGTGCGGGTACTTATGGGCATTATTTGCTCAATGTAGACCCTCAACAATCGCAAAAAATTACCGACATGATCGATCGGGGAGATTTTTCGAATAAGCCCGGATGGATACGCATCTCGCTGCACCCTACCATGACCAACGACGAGGTGGTGTTTATTGCCGATGGCATTGAACAATTGGCAAAACACCACGAGCAATGGTGCCAGGACTACGGTTTTGAGGCAAAGTTAAATGGCTTGAGCGCGCAAAGCATTGCCGCTGATAATCAATTGAAAGAGGCAATGGTAGAGGCATTAATGGCTAACTTTGCCGCTGTAGAAGCTGAGGTTTTGTAATGAAGGAATTGAGCATCAATGATTGGTAGTCCAACTAGTACCTTATCCTCTAAGTAAATGCACTATTTATTTTGGATGAGATTTGTTCTCTGACGAACTTCAAAAATTGAGCATAGCCATAGCTACGCGATATTTTTTAAGTAAAGTCAGGGTGCGAATATCGCCAAAATAATGTATCAGGTATTTAGAGGTTGAGGTACTAGACTACCAATCATGTTTTTTGTTGCCAACAATCAGCTATCGACCGTAGACTTTTGCTCATCTACCACCTCCCTTACAAAGTCTTTCAGAATCTCTACTTGATCTTTGGCTAATTTCTCTCCATACTTGCCCACCCCATAAGCGGTCAATAAAAACACAATGGTCAGAGGAAATACAGCGATTAGGTTGGAGCTCCCTCCCATCAATATTTTTGAAAAAGCAAAAGAAGAGATGAAAAGCCCCAGGGTGCCCACCGCAAAATAGATAAACATAAACAAAGTCCAAACGGCAGGACGGGGACCAATCAGCCCTGATACCTTGGTTTGTTGGTCGTCGTCTTCGTCGGGCTCTATTCTCAAATTGAGCTGGGGCGACCAATAATGAACATCTTCGCCCACTATGTTTAGTATAATCAAGTCGTTGGCTTTTATTCCTTTCATATTGGCAGGCGTATTTTCGAGCAATAGTTCTACCTTATCCATTATCTCTTGATGGTGGCAAGGTACTATTAGCTTAAACCGGGGTCTGATATGTGTGATAGAAGAATCGATGGCTTTGAGGGTTTTAGTTTATATTATAAAATGGGTAAGATACATAATTATCTGCGGTTTTGCCATCAATAGTCCATAGTATTTAGGCGATAGCTACTACAGCCTCAAGTCCTTAGATGCTGTAGTAGCTATTTTAACTATTTTTTCGCCTCGGTTTGTGTCTTCCCCGCTGTGTTAAGTCTTCCCGCAGGGCGCCTTAACACTATTGATGAATAGAAGTCTTCTGACTTCTCCTCCGAGTTTGTTGTTGGAGAGAAAGTCTGGAGACTTCCCTGTATTCAAACTTTTAAGTGCGGTGATTATTAATGACCCCCGCTGTGTCAAGTCTTCCCACCGGGCGACTTGACACTATTGGGAATAGAAGTCTTTTGACTTCCCCTCCGAGTTTGTTGTTGGAGAGAAAGTCTGGAGACTTCCCCCCGCTGTGTCAAGTCTTCCCACCGGGCGACTTGACACTATTGATGAATAGAAGTCTTTTGACTTCCCCTCCGAGTTTGTTGTTGGAGAGAAAGTCTGG
>NZ_CANLRP010000226.1 GCF_947493425.1 uncultured Microscilla sp.
CCATTCAAATGCCTTTTGTAGGGGCAATCCTTTATGGTTGCCCTAGCCTAGTAAATTTCATCGCTTGGGGCTCCGTAGTATTTTGAGAGGTTTTGCTACTGGTTGCTTGTGAAGACACAAGCAACGGCGTAGAAAAACGAACTTAGAAGGTTGTTCTGCGATTATTAATGACGTATTGTCCAAGGCTTAAAACAGCGTGGGTGGGGTGAGAGATGCTTGCGCCAGACAGCGTAGCACAACAAAAGCCTTGTCCCATCACAGGCAAGGCTTTTTGCATTTAAATAAACGGGATAGTCTAAACTCTCTACAGCAACAGCTGTGGTTAGGCATTGGATGCTACCAGCGGAGTTACCTCTGGAAAATCTACCATAGTTTCGGCAATATGATTGATATAATTGGTAAATATATTTTTTGTCACGTGTCCCACCAACTCTACCAAAGCCGCTTGGTTATAGCCTGCCGCAAAAAACTCCTCAATCAATGCCTGGTCGGGTAGACCGTTTTTTTCAGTAATGGCTTTCGCCAATTTAGTCAAGGCACGCAATTTGGCATCCTCTATTTCCCCTGTTCTTAGCTGTACAGTTTCTTCTTCAGTAAAACCCACCATTTTGCCTATGGCAGTATGGGCAGAAAGACAATAAGTACAAGCGTTTGACTCGCCCACTGCCAAAGCAATGGCTTCGCCCTCTTTGGCGTTAAACTCTCCTCCATTCAGGTTGTCACCCAAAGTAAGCAAGGCGTTCAACCCCTTGTGTGAATGGGCAATGGTAGCATACAAATGAGGCACTTTACCTACTTTCTTTTTCAATGCATCAAAAATACCTTGAGTTTCAGGAGCTACTTGTTCGCGAGTTAAAATTTCTAAATTTTTCATTTTGTGTGAAATGTTTTGGTTTAATAAAAGTAACTTTATTTGTTACATTTTAGTATCTTAAAAAACGGCTACAAGTGCCGTGTTGGTAATAAAACCTTATTGTAACTCTTTTTGTTACAATAAAAACTTAATTCTGATAAAATACTTTATAAATGACTCATTTTTAAACACTTAAAAACTGTTAATGTAATGTTAAGCATAGAGTAGGGGAGCCTGAAAGTCTAAACAAACCCCAAGTTTGTCCCCTCCTCTTGGTCTTAAGCGCAGCTGACCAAGAGAGCGGGTAACGATCGCAAAGAACTTGGTCTTGCCAAAAAAGACCACTACAAGTGAGTTTGCATGGGTTTTCAATCAGACTTGGTATTATACCTCAATCACTTCTCAAAACAACCACAAAAAAAGCGACGGCTTACCTATGAGTAAACAATCGCTTGTGTAATATAACCGAAGTTATGGGGGGTAAATCACTTGTCAGGGACTTGCAAAAATTGCTCATGTCACTGAGAGGATTCACTTTTATATTAAGAAGTTTTCAACAAAAATCTGATTTTTTCAAATCGGTAATTTTATTCAACCTGGCAGATAAATCGCTTACCTTTACTGGAGCCAATGCCGACTTCATGGCCAGTTCTGCCTCAGAGTAGACCCCGTCTACCAACTCGCTCAGGTTCATGCTTACGACACATTCGGGATTTATTTTTTTTGGTTTATAAAACAAGTCGGTTTCACGTACAGCCTGATAAATGTCCCAGAGCGAAATCTGACTGGCAGGACGTTTCAGAAAAAAACCACCTTTGGCTCCTGCTACGCTGCCTATAATGTCATTGTCGCGTAGTCGGGCTACAATGCGTCGAATCACTACTGGATTGGTCTTTACGCTGTCGGCCAATACCTGCGACGATATGAGCTTTTCATCTCCTTTTATTTGCATAAAAATACAAATATGTATGGCTGTAGTAAACCTTCCGTTGGCTTGCATAATTTCCTGAATATGGTGAAAAAAATGTGGGTTGTATACTTCAATACTCCGCAGTGATTTTAGTCAAAGTTGACTACTGATTACCTTCGGTGAGCTCGCCGTAGCAGAGCTACAGGCTCGGTTATCAGTAGGTTATGATTTTAAAAACTATTTAATTGCACGACGTAGACCTAAAACTGAAACCCTTTTAAAAATAAAGTAGGTACGCAACTTTAGTATAAACTACTGATTAACTTCGTTGAGCTCGCCGTAGCAGAGCTACAGGCTCGGTTTACAGGGTTTAATAAGGTAAACATTTACTCGAATCAGCTACGGACTATGGACTAAATACTATGGACTATTGATGCTTCGTTTGCTAAGTAAACCTACAAAAATAACCTGAGCCATAAAACGGTACCTTTGCCGAGTGGACTTCCTCAACAAATATTTTGTTTTATTGGCACATCTTATTTTTTCCGCTTTACTAAAAGCGATCATCTTGCTCTACATACGAAACCGTAACTTATATAGTTACATCTTTGTCGTATCCACTACCATTTCAGTTTCTTCTTCGTTGAGCCAGGCGTTGATCAACACCCCCGAAATAGAAATCGGTGATGACAATAATACTTCTTCTTTGGCAACAGCTTCTTTGAGTTGGGCACGAGTAAACCAACGGGCAGCTTCCAGTTCCTGATCCAACAATTCAAAGGCTTGGTGGGTGGCTTGCGCCTTAAATCCCAACATAATAGAGCCCGGAAACGGCCAAGGTTGGGACGATTGGTACTGTACCTGATTGATCTCTAGCCCCACCTCTTCCATTACTTCACGTTGAACAGCTTCTTCCAAACTTTCGCCTGGCTCTACAAAACCTGCAACCAACGACAACCTTGTACTGGGTTGCCAATGGGGTTGGCGCACTAACAATGCCTGGTTTTGGTAGGTAATCATGGTAATAATGGCCGGGTCGGTACGTGGATAATGCTTTTTGCCACAATCGATATTGCTACACACCCGCACATGTCCTGCCCACTGATTTTCGGTAGCACTGCCACACCGCCCACAATACAGGTGGTTACGATTCCAGTAAAGCATTGCCTGGGCATAACCCAATATGGCGGCTTCGGCACGTTCGGCAGCCTGGCTTGCTTGCCTCAATTTCTCAAAATTACCTTGTTGTTGCCAAAAAGGATGCTCATCGGGTGCTTCTTCTGCTACTTCTATAGCAAAATAATGGTGGGCTTCTCTAGTACCCAAAAACACCCACTTGCTTTGGTCTTGTACCAGGTGTTGGGCTTGTGCTATGGGCACAAATACTGGATCACTGCCCTTCATTAAGTGCTTACCTTGCCATACTGGCACTACATAAGTGGGTGCATCAGCAGCCATTATTTCCTGTAGGTTGATGGTAGGGCGATGAGTAGCAAGGCGGTCTAATGGATTGCTGGTAAAATAGTTTTGCCTCGAACGATGTAAATGATTCGTCATAAATTAATTATCAGTAGTTATTTACCTCCTGAAAGGTAACACAGCCTAAGGGCTTGTTTAAAGCGTTGGTAACTATCACAATGATTGCCAACGCTATACTAACGAATCAAACCAAATATTGTTTGGCAATTAAAACAAGGTTAAATAATTCGCAAAAGTATTGCCTTGAGTTTTTAATCAACGCTAATGATCACAAAGCCCGCCCAATCGAATGGGGTAGTTGCTTTGCCACTATTGAGCATAGCCAGCTTGGTGGTTTGCAAGGCCTTTGAGTACCTGCCTCCTTTTTTGATTTCTTTGTAAAAGCGAATCATAAAATCACGGGTATAAATCCCCAGGTTTTTCCACAAAGGATATACTACATTGTGTGCTCCGGCATATACAAAACCGTGCCCCAGACCAAAAATGCCTCCGTCTTTGTCGTAGTGTTCAAGACCAGACTCGCAATGACTCAACACAACCATGTCAACCTCTAGCTTCATTTTAAATATTTCGGGATAAGTAATGCCTGTTTTAGACAAAAGTAGCCGTGAACCTTCGGGGTGTGCCTTGCTAAACTGGGCGTGGGTAGCTATGTGCAATAGCTCGCTCGAAACAGTCTTACCCAATAACTGCTTGCGTTGGGCAGCTCCTTTTACAAACACCTTGCGTCGGGGGTACATGGCCCCAATCGCCTTTACTTCTTCGGCACTTGCTGCCAGGGTTTCAAACTTTTTTTGAGCAAAGTCAACCGGGGCAATGGCTGTCCAGGGGTGTTGATAAGTACGTAATATTTTTTCGGCAAAAGCCAAACTGCCTGAGAAGTGATAGGTTACGTTAAAGTTTTTGAGCAAATAAGTCCATTGACCACTGGCAGCACTGGTGGCGGGCTGGCGCAGCAGGGTTTCAAATGGTAACAACGTAAGCTCCTTGTCGGGTACAATAATGAGGTGTTTTTTTTCTTTAAAAACAGGTTCTAAGGGCTTAAGCAAGCGCTGATAGAGTTGGTAAGCCAATTTTTTGTACTGCCCCATGTTTTTTTGCTTGATGGCTTTGCGCAAACCCTTGATTTGCCCCACGAGGCCTTTTTTGGCAAGCTTAGTTACTTTAAATGTTTCATTGGTAAGGGCAAACACATAAACCCCTTTTTTGCCAATGAGGTATTCGAGCATCGCAGTTTCGGGCTCTAGCTGCTCTCTGATTGACTCGGCTGTTAAAATCTGGGCTTTGGGATACAGCGCCACTATTGCGTTCGACTCGTCTCGTTCGTAAAAGTAAAAAGCCGTTTTGTAATCTTTCAGGGCAATACTTGCCTCTATAGCCCCTTGGTTTACCTTGTCGGCAAGTTTGCCCAATCGTACTCTTTGCGCCTGGGTGTATGCCTTCGTTCTAATGTTTTCTATATATTGGTCGCTTGCCTGGTAAGCTTGCAAGGCAGCCTGATGATTGTCTATATTTAATATTTCTGCTTTGTTTGCCAACGACTGTAGCTTTTCGAGTTTGTCGGTATTGTTTACCTTGATGGCTTGTTCGTACAACTTAAGCGCACTGGGGTAATCTTTCTTGAGGTATTTTACATAGCCTTTTAGGTTGTACAATGCCGCCAAACGGTAGTCATTGTTGCCCCTTACTTGCTGGCGCAATACCAATGCCTTGTCGAAATAAATCAAGGCCGAATCGAGTTGTTTTTGTTGAATAAACAGTTCCCCTACATGAATGTAATTACAAGCTGCCAAAGCCTTACGGTTGATGCTGATACTGGTAGCCAGGCTTTGTTTAAACATAGCCAATGCCTGTTGGTCAAGCCCTTGCTCTCGAAACATCAGCCCCAGTTCACGTTGCAGGCTCACCACCAGCGAACTACGTTTGCCATAAATTTTGGTGTGCAAATCTATCGATTTCTCATAAAAATAGCGTGAAGAGTCATAAACTGCTTGTTGGCGGTAAGCCAGACCTATATATTTATGTGCCTCGGCAATGCCTTCGGGGTCTTGAGCGCCTTCATAGGCAGTAAGCATTTGTTGGTAAGCTCCCAAGGCTTCATCAAACTTTTCCTGTTGGATGAATTGATCACCGTTTTTTTTGAAAGGCGCCCCTTTGTCTTCTTGGGCTTGCGCCAAAAATATAGAAAAAGCAATCAGTGTGAGGGAAAGCAATGTCTTGCGAAATGATATAAGCATTGAAGTTTAATTTTGGTTATTTTTGAAAAAAATGGCGGGTTGAAAAAACCTGATTCTATAAATAAAAGACAAAAATAGCATTTATGTAATAATGAATAGTAAAACGAGGAAAAATTTACGACTTTTTGGCTGAACCTTGTACCTTGCAGGGTTGCAGAAGACAACCCATCAAAATATACATCAGACTATTTCCAAGCCCTGACAAAAATGAACCCTACATTGGCCATTTATGGCATTCAAGACAGAAACAACCTGAAATACCCAGGCTACGTACACGATCACTCGTTGTGTATGATGCAAGCCGGACAAGTGGTGCAGTGCCTGCAACTGGAACGCCACACCCGCAAAAAACACGATCATCAAATGCCCCACCGCCTGGAAACCTTGCTCAATAAAAAACTGGTGCAGTTGCCTGCCAATTGCGACTGGGTATTTGTTAACTCATTTGTAGGCAATAGCTTTATCAGCAAAAATGGCAAAATCAGGTTCGATGCCTTGCCCGAACAACAACTGGGCGTCGACCTAAGGCAGGGCTATGGCTGGCTGGAGCTGGAAAAATGGCAGGGCAATGCTTTGAATGCCTATAGTATTTCGCATGAGTTGGCGCATGTATTTTCTTGTGTACCTTTTTTTGGCAATTTTAAAAATAATAGTCTACTCGTCAGCTTTGATGGGGGGGCAAGCCTAGGCAATTTTGCGGCTTTTTTGTACCAAAACCAACAACTACAGGTGCTGCATTGCGATTGGGAGCTCAAGTCTATCACCAATTTGTTTAATGCCAATGGCTTAAGTTTTGCCCTCTTGGGAGTGCACCCCAAGCACCACAATAGCCTGGCGGGTAAACTCATGGGGTTTGCTGCTTATGGGCGCTACCGTGCCGACATACTTACCTGGCTGGAAAATCACCAGTTTTTTGCTGATTATTGGACTCAACAAGACGTTTTTTACGAAAGTGCCCAAAAACATTTTGGCTGGCAAGGCAAGGTAGGCGACCTGACCGATCTTTTTTTGCAAGACATTGCTTTTGCTTTTCAATACACTTTTCAGCAAAAACTTTTGGCACGCCTTACCCAGCTTCAGCAACAGGTAAAAGCCGATTACCTATACTACGCGGGTGGTTGTGCGCTCAATATTCCGGCAAATCGTCAAATAGCCCAATCGGGATTATTCAAGCAAATATACATTCCACCTTGCTGCAATGATTCGGGTTTGGCACTGGGTGGAGCGGCATTTCTGGAGTGGAAAAAAGGACATAAAATTTCCTGGCACTCACCTTACCTCAACAATGTTGGCTTGCCCACCCTCCAACCTCCTGATGATCTCCATATATTGGCGGCACGCATTGCCAATGCCTTGCTCGATGGCAAAATTATAGGAGTATGCCAGGGAGTAGCCGAAATAGGCCCCAGGGCGTTGGGCAACCGAAGTATTTTGGCGCTGCCCAACTCAATTGATCTGGCAAAAAAGGTGAGTGAAGACTGCAAAAAACGAGAGTGGTATCGCCCAATAGCACCCGTGATGCTCGAAAAAAACGCCCAATTAGTAACAGGTTTGACACAAATTCCAGCCATCACCCAGTATATGCTCAGCGATTTCGAGATTTTACCCGATTATCACCAAAAACTGGAAGGAGTAGTGCATGTAAATGGTACGGCAAGAATTCAAACGATTTTTGAGCGGGTACAAAACCCTTTATTGTTTGAAGTACTCCACTGTTTGGATGCCCAGGGGGTATTGGGGTTGATCAATACATCGTTTAATGTTCAGGGTGAACCTATGGTACATACTCCAGCCCAGGCACTTGCCAGCGGCAAAGCTATGGGGCTCGATGGTGTGGTAGCCGATGGAGCGTTGGTGTTATTTGAATAATGTTTGTTCTTCGCTTGGGTAACCACTCTGGTATGCCACTACATTGCCCCATAAAATAGCGTATCAATACGTTTGAATAACGGAATTTACCTACTGTATGTAGTTATTTTAATGGGGCATAAACGCGCTTTGGTAGAAACTTTTGAGCGTTTTGGCTCAACCTCTCTTTTTGCGGCGTATTGTCAGCAAAATTATTTGTACACTTCTGGTAAATATAGGAGCTAGTGTACGACTACTCTAAAAGCTTCAAACATATACACTACAATGAAAAAGATAAGCATTGGGCTATTAACCATTGGGTTGTGGGTCATGAGTATTCACACGCAGGCGCAAAAAATTGGGAAAATTAAAAGCAATGCTAAAAGTAGCAGCAATAGCCGCAAAAGTGATAGATCATCGGGTAGCGGAGGTTCGAGCAGTTCAGGTTCAGGCAGTGGTTTTAATGGCGAGGTCTGCTTTGATATTTTTATAGGTTGCTTAGATATTTTGAGTACTGCCAGCTCAAACGAGCATCAAAATACTTCTACGCCAGAGTATGCTCCTACTTCTACCCCGATCCCTGCTAAAAAAACAGAAGAAAAACCGGAAGTGGTTACTCCCTCTCCAATATTAGTACAAAAAAACCAAGCTACCCCAGCATTACCCCAAAAGAAAAAAGCAGCGCAACGCGCCTACTTTCAGGTAAAAGCAAGTTATGGTTTTTTGCCTAATAATTATGAGATATTTCGCCCTGGAGTAAGGGCACGCTTTGGTAAAAAACATGGGTTTGGAATGGCGGTTGACTACAGGTACAACTTCTTGCGAGAAAAGGTGCTGGGCGATTATGCTTCTTACTTTACCCACGATATTCAAATTTTGCAGTTTGC
Source organism: uncultured Microscilla sp. (assembly GCF_947493425.1). Taxonomy (GTDB): domain Bacteria; phylum Bacteroidota; class Bacteroidia; order Cytophagales; family Microscillaceae; genus Microscilla. Next base: position 8,215 of record NZ_CANLRP010000226.1, read on the forward strand.
CCCCGAAACCAATGGCGATGTAGAAATACGTGTAGGGGGAGGCTTGATGATAGATGAATTTAAAGAACTTTATCCCGAAATACTGGTAGGTTTCAATGCTCTTGCCAATAATATGCAATGGAACTTTGGCTCTGAGCTACGTTTTGCCCCTAACACCACCAGTGGTGGACAAGCCCCGGCACGTATAGAATGGGGGGCAAATGTACAGTATGCCCTGGTCAATCAGCCCAAGTTTAAACTGTATGGTGGCATACGCTCAAAGGTAGCCAGTTATTTTGGCGAAAAAATATGGAGTATTGGCATTGGGGTAAACATGCGAATATATTAGGTTAGTGAACACTTGTGGGCGGGTAGTGTTAAACAGCCATTTCAACAATAGAACACAGGCGATATAGCAACCTTTATAACATTAGGTACTTGTTACTTGTGCGAGTAATGAACAATTTTTACCTTGCGGCTGTTTACTACTCACAAATTCTCACCATACAACTTAACATGTCTACTACACGCGTTGTTGTTTTTCTGGTATTTTACATACTCATAGAAATATACATTTTTTCGGGATTAAACCTTACTTTTAAAAACCCTTTGGGGCAAAAAATTCTTATAGGTATTTATTTCTGCTCGCTATTGGTTACATTGATAGGTATTATTGCCATCTTTACTTCGTTTCCTAATGGCTACAGTAAAGTGAGCTGGACACAAAACCTGATACTGGGGCTATTGTTTAGTTTTTTTATTACCAAGCTGGTATACGCCGTGTTTTTGTTGATGGTAGACTCCGAAAGTGTAGTAACCTACCTCATCCGGCGATTCTCTTCAAGCGATGCGGCTCCCTCACTACAAAGGCGTCAAACCCTCAAACAAATAGGGGTATTGGTAGCCATGATACCACTCACTAGTTTTTTGTATGGGGTGTTCAAGGGGCGCTACAATTACCGTTTGCACAAAGTATCTTTGAGTTTTCCTGACCTGCCTGCTGCTTTTGATGGTTTTAAGATTGTACAAATATCTGATGTACACTCTGGCAGTTTTGACGATACTGAGGCTGTAAAACGGGGCATCGAAAAGATTCAACAGCAACAAGCCGACCTCATTTTGTTTACCGGCGACATGATCAATAACCTGGCAGAGGAAATAGAGCCTTACATAGATTTGTTTCAGTCATTGAGTGCGCCTTTTGGCAAATATGCGGTATTGGGCAACCACGACTATGGCGAATATATAAGCTGGGAATCGGAAGAAGCCAAAAAACAAAATCTTGTCAAATTAGCCCAACACCACCAGGCTATGGGGTTTGAGCTCTTAAATAATGCGCAAGTACCCATCAAAAAAGCCAATGAACAAATTAAAGTGGTGGGAGTAGAAAACTGGGGGAAAAAACCTTACCCTCAAGAAGGTGACCTGAACAAAGCATTTGCCCAAAGTCAACCCGATGATTTTTCTATATTAATGTCGCACGATCCTAACCACTGGGACCTAAAAGTGCTCGATTTTCCTCAGAAAGTACACCTGACCCTTAGTGGACACACCCACGGAATGCAAATGGGGGTAGAGATTCCAGGGTTTAAGTGGAGCCCGATAAAATACAGCTATAAAAGGTGGGCGGGGCTTTATAAAAAAGCAGGACAATACTTATACGTAAATCGAGGGTTTGGCTTTATTGGATTTCCGGGCAGGGTAGGCATTTGGCCAGAAATCACCCTTATAGAACTCAAAAAAGAAAAAAACTAAGGGATGTTTTTGGTATGGTAGTCATTTGCCTGTGCTCTGACTACCTATTGAAATTTTATTTTTGTCCGGAAAGTAACCTGTCCCCGTTTGCGCAAATACAACCACGAACGGGGTGCTTTCCAACGAGCGTTTTGCAATAAAGCTACACACGCCTTGTCTATCTTGCGCGATACACCCTGTAATACATTTACTTGTTGTACTTTTAGGCGATTATCTATAGTAATGATGAGGAGCATTTCTTTACCTTGATGCCGTTTTCTCAATAGCTTTTTGGATAATTGTGGCTTGATATAATGGCTCAGGTCTACAGGTTGGGTGTGGTACACTGCTTGGGGCAAACGAGGCAAGTGATAATTGGTGATACTGTCTGCCTTTATTTGGGGTTGTACCCAATAGTCTTTGCCAAACTTCTCCGCCACCTTTAGTGCCATCGTTTTACTATAACTTTCTGTTGTCGCATCTACCACACAACCTTCATGACTCACCTTGATACCTAATTTACGCAATTCTTTCATATATATATTGGTATGAGTCATGTCTGAAGGGAAACCATAAAAACGCAAGTGATATTTGCCCTGACGAGCATCGCGCAATGCTTGTACTTTGCCCGCAGTACGTCCCCACAATAGCATAGGAGGTGGAACCATGCGCGTGGGCTCGTTTAGGTGTATCCTTGTCGGGTCATCTAACCCTAACTTTTTACGCGCCCACTTTGTCCAGGGGTTTTGAGCTAAAAAAACGTGCTTATTTTGCTGCAACCACGCAATATCTGCAGGAAGTTGTGTAAGTTGGTTGTCGTTTAGGTTGAGTGTTTTGAGCTGGGTAAGCCTCTTAAGTACCGTTGGAAATTCCTTTAGTTGATTTTTGCCTACGTTTAAATCACGTAAGTTTTTTAAAGCGCTTATGTATGAAGGTAAACGAGTGAGCCTGTTTTGGTACAAATCCAGTTTTTGTAGCTGGGTAAGTTGTCCCAGTTCTTTGGGTAAACTGGTAAGTTCATTAAAAGCCAATATTAATGTTTGAAGCTTTTTGAGCTGAGCGATCTCTTTGGGCAATGCTTTTAACTTGCAATTAGTAAGCACCAGTTTTTCGAGGTTTTGGAACTGAAAAACTTCAGCAGGTACCTGCGAAATACGCTGGCTTGTCAGGTCCAGTACTTTTACTTTTTCGGGTGTTTCAAGGGCAAGCTCTATGTGGTAAAAAATCTTGGGCTTGTTTTGGGCATTCCCTGCCGCAACACTTGCCAGTATCAAACAAGTGAGTAAAGTTATTTTTTTGATAGAGGGTATCATCGCAATCGTTTTTTAACAAAGTTAACGATTCAATGTCTAAACTTTATCTGATAATTCACCAATGGCTGTTTTGAGTTTATGAATCCTGAAAACTCTACAGATTAGGAAAGAGTTATAAATGTTTTAAATTTAGGGTCAAAAATGCCTAGTTTACCTGCTTAT
>NZ_CANLRP010000227.1 GCF_947493425.1 uncultured Microscilla sp.
GGGGCGGCTTTGTCCCGGTGTTTTTATACAAACTATAAAACAGAGATCAAATGAATACCCAGAAAGAACTGTATGCCTTGCTGACCACACGAAGCGAAGAGCTCAGCAAAGAACGCCTGCTTGCCGAAAGAGCCCTGGAACACGCCAAAGATTCCCGCACATTGGTAGATGTAGCCTTTTATGAAAAAGAACTGGAGATCATCGATAGGCTGGATGGAGAACTCCACCTCCTAATGGAACAAGCCGAGCAACTTGCCGAAGCAAATCGTGAAGCAAAATAAGCAACAGAAAGCCCCACCAATTTTTATGAAGTTGGTGGGGCATTGCTTTGAGGCAACCAAAAAAGATAAAAAGACGAACGATCATTAGTAACCTGCCTGTAGCTTGCACCAACAAGCAATGCCCCACCTGTAGAGGTAGGGCAAGGGCTTGGTTTTGTCTGGCTTTATATTAATTTCTTTAAAATGGTTACAGGCATTTTCTGGGTAAAGTAGGTAAGAACTCTTATTTCGCTTGCCTGGCTAAAATCGATGGTTTTCCATTTTTCCTCGCTGAGGCTGTAAAAGGTGAGCTGCTTGCCCTGGTGTTTTTCTTTACCGATTTGCTGGTGCTTTTTAGCTGGGATCAAATCAAGGTTTAAAGTTGCCTCGTCAGCTTTTCCGTTAGTGGTAATTTGAACTTTTCCGCTGCTTAATGCTACAATTGTTCTTTGTTTTATGTGATTCATCTTTTTTAAGTTTTTTGTTTACTCTTAAATAATGTATATTATTGTGTTGTTTTTAATATTATGATACAAATATACAATTTAAAAGATTAAAATACAATAAAAAAGAGTATTTATTACTCTTTTTTTGTGGAAAATGAATATGAATAAAGAAATTGGACAAAGATTTAAGGAAGCAAGACTTCAGCTTAAGTTAAATCAAACAGACTTTGGGGCACAAATAGAGCTTAAACAGCAGCAGGTGGCTAAAATAGAGAACGGGGCTCAAAGCCTGGATGTGAAAACTGTAATACTCTTAAAAAGAGTATATAATATCTCTTATGATTTTCTTTTATCAGGAAAAGGAGATGTAATACTCAAAGAACAAGATTCTGTATCCGTGGTAGGGGCACCACACAAAATGGTGGAAGACTTGAAAAAAGAAAATGAGTGGTTGAAGGAGCATATTCGAGACCTGGCTCATACTCTTAAGGTAGTTACTGGTGCAGCAGACAAAGAAAACACAAGCCCTCTAAAAAAAGGGTGAGAAAATTCAACTGCCAATGTTGTTTTTTATTTCCAAATCGGGTAGCGTTCACAAAAGTAGAAGCTAAAAAAGGGGGGTGTAAGTATGTAAGTAAGTATCATCAAGTAAGACCCAGCGGTAATTCAACTTAACCGCTGGGTTTGGTGCTTGCCTGGTATTACAAATAAAACCCTGACTCCTTTTCAATAAGTAGCGCATAAAAAATACAGATTTATGCTGTATATTTATGGTGTGCACGCAAAAACGGGCAGTAAATGATAAATAATGTGACAAAATGAAAAAAGACCAGTTAATGTTCAAACAGTTCGTTTTCTTTGATGATAACAATGAATTAAACGATACAGGGGTATTATTATATGTGGATGCGCTCAGGCTCAACCGGGAAAAAGAATTACCAGGCGAACTTACGACGCATATTCTTCATTCATCCAGCGACCGAAAAAGAGTTCTTGAGTATTATGAGTTTGTAAAGGACAACGATATTCGGGAATTGATGCCTCACCCATATTTTGACCACAGCATTAACTAACCCAGACAAAATCAAGGGGCTGGTTGATGATCCAGTCCAGCCTCTATCACAAACCAACACTTTTTATCCATCCCCCCAACTCTTCTTCAAAAAACGCTTCCAGACAATCCTGATAATCACCTGACCAATTTTCGTCATAGGTACTGAGTGTGCTTTGTACTTCTTGTATTTTTTTGGCAATTGGCTGCTGCCAGGACTCATCCCCGGTATCATGATACAGGACATCAAGGAAAGAAATATCCGCCCGTTTTATAGTAAAGAGAATACACACGCTGGTTGTGAAGGTAACAGGGTGCTACTGAATGTATAGTTTGCCTTCGTGAAATAGATTGTATCCATTTTTGAAATAACAATCAAAATTAACAGACAACGTGCCATCTGCTTGTATACACAGTCCTTGCACTTGAGCTACTGAATAAGGTACACCTTTAGGCGCGGTAAAAAAATCACCAGAATTAAGAAGTAGAAATCTGGGTTTTTCTGTGGGTATATTGATTAGTTTTAATTGCATAAAAAATTATTTATTTGATTTATAATTACCCGCTAAGCACGATCAATTATGTGCTCTTATCAACTCGCTTTTGCCCAACTAATGACGAAGTAATACTCTTTGCGAAAAGCAATATTTTGAGACGTTTTGTTCCCTTGGTAAAGTGCAGATTTTAGGCGGGCTTGGGGCAAGTTTGATAGCTATAGTGCAATAGGCAAACTACTGGATAGCCAGATACTGGCAAATGGTGAAAACAGCATAGGCGTTTTGGGACAACCGGGGACATATTGGAGGAAAAATGGCAGCTTTTGGGGCGAAATGCACGCTTTTGCAACTAATCTTATTCAACTCATTATCAAGGGATTAAGTGCTTGGTAGTGGGTGTATGTTTGTCGTACTTTGGTTCATAAATTAATTAATCAACAACAACCAAAACGCTTACTACAATGACCTTAGCAACCTATACCAACGCTACCAACTCCCTTACTAAGGAGGAGTTAAAACAAGATTTAAGAAAAGGTATCGTACAGGTCGCCTACATCAAGTTAGACGGCACCCTGAATGTGCGGAAAGCAACCTTAAATTTTAGCCTGATCCCGGCAAAGGATCACCCAAACGGGGCAGAGTATAACCCACCCAAAGATCAAGGCTGGATTAACTACTACAACCTCGACAAAGGAGAGTGGCGTAAACTGCACATCGACCGATTAAAAGAGTTGAATGTTTTATTTGAGCTGAACCCGGTAAACGAAGAGTTTGAATACCACACCCTGCGCTTCAAAAAACTGAGCTATGAAGTAGTGAAAAAACAAGCCACGGCTTACTTTAACCAACATAAAATACTGACTACCCTACACCTAAAGAAAGCCCTGCGTGAAGCAGGTTATTGGGCAACTCAGGAAAAGGTAAGCGAGCTGATGCAGGAACTGGCAACCCTTGAGGTTGACTGGAACTTTAACCAGCAAGAGGGCGAAATATTCAGGCTATATTATCAGGAGGAGGAACTGGAGTTTTAGACTCCAGTTTTTATTACTTGATTAAAATGTTAAAAAAATAAGCAGTGCTATTTTAAATTAACAGAAATAAACATACCTTTGTAATACATAGCTGATTGAAGAATCTTGGGGGATGAGTAGGTCTTTATCTACTTTCCTTCAGGTTTTTTTGTTTTAGGGCAACTCACTACTCACTCCTTTTCCACTACCTTTACCTTATACTTCCCTACCAACACATCGGTCAAAAAGGCTTCAAACACCTTTGGATTCCAACCCATTTTTAGCACCACCCCATCCCCCCGGCTTACTACCTGAAAGTAAAGCAAGCGGAGCTGAGACAAAAACACTTGGGCAGTGGCGGCCGCTGAGTTCGGAAAAACAGTGTTGACCTTGCCTTGCACAGGTATTTGGGCTTTGGTTTCGTAGTAGGCAAACAAAATATCCAGCGACAAACCCAAGGCTTCTATGATCTCCGGGCTTGTCTTGCCGCTGGCAGTGAGTTCTTCTTTGAGTTTGGCTGCCACAAAAGCAAAGAACTGTTCCAGGTCATAAGAGAGTGTCATGCCCACTTTATCTGCTGATTCCTCCAGAAACTGGATACCACCTACGGCATATTTGCCCTCGATGAGCACCGTTTTGGTGTCGCCCAGAGGCAATATTTGCCTGGTCTCTACACGGGCAAAAGTATCGGGTAGCACCTCCCTTAGTTTTTGGGTGAGCTTGCCCGCCACAAAGCGAGGCAATACCATTTTTTCGGGGCTGAGTTTTTCATCCGGGGCTTTGCTTACCCGGATGATTTTGTTACAGCCTACCACCAGGCTGGTCCCCAATAACAACAAGCCCAGCATTATTGCCAGGTGTTTGCGTGTGATTTGTTTCATCAATGTTTGCATTGTTTTGATTTTTGAACAAGGCGAAAGCTAAGAGAAACAAGTGCTCGTTTTTGGGGCTTTTTTTCAGGATAGACACATTTAAGTGTATGATAGAGAGTGAATTAGGGTTTGATAACTTTTTTGTAATTTAGTAGGCAAAAACAGCCAAACACTATGAGCACTACACATAGCGCGCTACCCCCCTGGGAGGTAGTAGCCCTCGAAGCCATGATAGAGCAGCTATACCAGGCAGACGAAACCAAAGAACCCGCCGTGCGCCGCCGCGACGATGTACTGGGCAGCTTTAAGTACCTGCAAAGGATCAAGTATGGATCGACGGAAGTCATTTGCCAAACCCTGGCTTACAAATACTATTACCGCCCTCGTTCGGTGTATGCCCTCATTTTGCGCCATGCCGCCCGGCTCAAAGAAGCAGACCTGGCAGAGGTGAAAGTGGGGGTAGAAGAGTTGATGCACATCCGGCAACAGGTCAAGTCAACTGATTGGATGGATAGCACCCGCCGCCACGAAGCAGTGCGGGCAGCCTTTAAGAAATGGCAAACTCTGGGCGACATTAGCTTTTTGTGTCGTTTGCTGGGGCATAAGTTCTATTACCGCCCCGAAACCGTGCGCCAGTTGTTGAAAGAAGTAGACTATAAAAGCAAGTAGCCATTACTGATTATTTAACCAAAGAATGACTCCAGGCATGAATAAGACTCCTGATAAAAGTAAAGTTGAAGCTAAAGGCAAGTCTACCCCACTTGCTTGCAAAATATGGGGGCACAAATGGCAAGGCGACAGCCTCAAAAGGCGCTGTACCCGCTGTGGCAAAACCCAGGTATCAAGGTATTCGGTGGAGGGGTGGGTGGATGTATAAGAGGTGGGTTGCCCCTTCCTCCAGCTGTCCAACATTTTACAAACCTAATAATTTGATCTGTATGCCTTACGAGTACAATTCTACCCCTGATAAGATAAAACTAGTTGCCAAACGTGCTGCTGACAACCAAGCTGTACATATTTCACAAGCGGTTAAAACAGATGCCCCTTTCTATTGCCCTGATACTTATGAAGAAGTAAGGATTAGAAGATGTGTAGAAAAACGTGACCACTTTGCGTACAGTGCCAGGCATAGTCCGGTAGGGACCAAAGAAAGTGACCTGCATAAAAACTGTAAAAACGAAATTGCAGCTGTTTTACAACAAGCATATTCAAACGGCAGCTGGGAAGTAGAAAGACCCTTGTGGGCAAACAAGCGTAAAGGCTACCAGATGGTCAGACCTGATATAAGCGGAAGGATCGACGGAAAAGGAGTGGTGATAGAGGTGCAAGCCAGCACACTTTCCATTCCTAAAATTTTACATCGCACTGCACAATATAAAAAAAGAGGGGCCTACATCCTTTGGGTGGTGCCACTCGCTAAAGCATTGGGCGAAGAAGCATTCAGACCAAGACTTTTTGAGCGTTTTTTACATACTTTGTATTATGGCCGGGTTTATTACTGGTATCCAGGCAGTGGCAGTATCTTAACTCCTGTGCATTATGGCAAAGCTACCAGATATATTGAAGTATCCACCTGGTTTGAAAATGGAGAAGAACGGTGCGTGGGTGGATATGAGAAAACATATAAACGCCTCAAAACCCCTGTGTATGGTCAAAAAGCAGATTTGATCAAAGATTTTAAAACTCAAAGTAACCGACCATTTTTTCACTTGACCAACGACAAGCTAAGCGTCCCGGAGAGCAATATTTTTATAGATAGCCAGGCAAAGTGGTGGGGAAACGGGTAAGTTTATATATCCTCTATCTTGTTCACCTGTACACATAGTAAACACAAATAAAAAGAGTCTATAATCTCTACTGTATCTCCTTCAAACTCTACCTGTTCCTTCTCTGAATACAGGTAATGCTGAGTAGATTTTTGGTGGCAGTGAAAACAATAGTGAGAAAACTCATCCCCTTCGGCAGGTTGGCTCATTGCTAAATATAATTTAACACTAATGGTAGCATTACTCTATTCTTACTGCTACCTTATCCCCATCAACCTTCTCTCTTTCCACCTGCGGCGAATAATCCTTGTAACTCATCTCATACTCTTGCTCCACCCTATACAAATACCCATTGCCATTCACGGTGCGCCTACTCACTTGGGTAAGCGTACCAAACTTGCCCGATTGCCATCCGTGGAGCTGGGCGGTAATCACTTGGGAGAGCAAAAGGATACCTTTGCCCGTGGTAACCTTGGCGCCGGTTTTGGCAGGTCGGTAATCTTTGCAGCCCAAGTGCAGGGTAAAATTCGATTTGACCAGCAGTACCTTGTCACCCAGCGGACTGGTGTCTTCGCGGGTGATTTCTAAGTAAGCAGCGGGCAGGGGGTAAGGAAATTTTTCGCTGGTATTATCAAACTGCCCTTCCCACAAGTTAAAATGGCGAATGCCTACTTCGGGTGTTTTGAGGCGTATCTCTAATTCGTTGTATAAATCAATCATTTTTATGCGTTCTATTTAAATACTTTGTCTAACTCTACGCTTACAAAATTTTCAATGGCTGCCCAAAGTTCCGGAGGGAGTGGTTCTTTACCTGGAATGGGCATAAACTGTCTTTGGGGCAAGTTGCTTTGTCTGCGGTGGCTATGTACCCTCACTGATCCACCGTTGCGCCGTCCTCGCCGGGTATAAGTACGCACGGTGGCAACACCCTGAGCTCCTTCGTTGTGGAGCTGGGCAAGGTGAGCGTTGCCACTACTGCCTGCTGTTTGCCGATCGCTGCCTACCCTAATCACCCGCCAATTGGCTTCTCTTACTTTAAAAGAAGCTTTGAGTTTGCCCGTGTCTACTAGCAATGGCTTGCGGTTGTGAGGGTTTCGGCGAGTTTGCCAGGCACTGCCCCGGTATGACTGACTGGCAAAGTTGCGCTGAACGTAGCGCAGCATGACCCGCCCCACGCCACTAGGCATGCCACGCATGACTTTCTTAAATTTTCGTTCGTCGATCATCAGCATTTAGTTTTACTCTCTATTTATTTGGTTATTTGGCAAATTTGATGAGTGTCTTGTTCCCCCTACCATCACTGTATATCGCTTCGCTTAGAGATAGCTTGATTGGCTGCTCTATTTTGGTAGCCGTGTATTTCTTTGCGGCTCCTTTTTTTATAAAAGCAATGGTGGCGTGGGGCTGATAGGTTTCATACTGCAAAGTATGTTTAAGTTCTGCTTTTAATGCTTCGTGGAGCTGTACCAATGTCGGGCTTGCCACCTCAAATTTTAGTACCTCATAGTCCTTGTCTTTTTGCTCAAATACTGAAATCGCGGTGAGTTGTACCTCTATTTCTTGTTGGGCAGAGCAGAGCAACACCTCTACTTTTTCCAAGGCGTTGGGCAAAGCATGTACTTCATACAAGGCAGTAATGTGGGGCGTATCTTCGTAGCCGTATACTCCTGCCTTGGGGCAGATGTACAAGTCGTTTATATCGATGTCTGGCAGTAGGCTCACCCATAGTTTTTTATCTCTAATGGGCAAAGTCACTGCCCCATATTTAAAAAAGTCTTGGTTTTTGGCAACTTCGATGTCAGTATCAAGATTACTCGTACTATCTACCTGGTTGCCCGTTTCCTCATTAGCTTCAGACTCCGTGGCAGTGTTAGTATTTGTATCATTCTCAGCCCCCTTTTTGGCTACTTCCTTTACATTTTGGTCTACTGGCAAAGTCACTTTCTTTTTTACCTTAATTCCCGTGGCTTTCTCAAACTCGGTGGTGCTTACCTCGAAATGATTCAAGGCAAGGGTGAGCGCCGTCTCCGAGATACTTTTCCTTTGGCGTTGGAGTTCGCGGAGGTGGGTATCTAAAAAGACAAACGAATGCCCTGCCAACGGATAGTTGAAATCGAGCAAACGAGGAAAGAGTTCTTCATTTACTACTGCCTCTACCCTTGCCATATCATACTCCCTAATCTCTTCGCTAGGCGTTTTGGCAATGCTGTCTTTGTTCATATAGGTTTGGGCACCGCCTTCGGTATCGTTGCTCAGCTTGACGTGCCCCTGAATGATTTTGAGTAGTTTTTTGCTTGCCTTCTCATCCATTTTATCAAAGGTATCCACGGTGCCGCCCCCTCCGGAGGGAAAAGCAATCTCTACCTTTTCTTCAATGTCAAACACTCCGTTGAGTTCTTCCTCTACATTGAGCAAAGCATCCAATACCTCACGGCGTTCTTCTCCTTCTTTATCGGTATGCACAATCTTATAGGGCTTGCCATAATCCCGGTTAAAGTCAGCGTGCTTTATGAGGGCATCCCGGCTAAGAATGGCGTAAGGCGCCGCGTACAACAACAAGCCCAAAGGGAAACGTTTGCTATGGCAGAAGATATACCAGCGCTTCAAATAGTCGGCGCTAAAATCAATGCCCTCACCATAAGCAGAGAAAGGATAAGGAAGCACTAACTTTCGCCCAGGAATAATGTTACGCCGCTCAACGGTGTTGATTTCTTTGATCGAATAATCATCTTCGTTCAATGCTTGCCCTATTTCAATCAACGAGTAACCAAAAAACTCCGCATCAAGCACGGCATTGATGAAATCATCGAACCAACTGCCCCTGAGCTTTTTGGTGGCAGCTTCCTGATAATTGCCGTCAGGATCAAGCACCAGAAAGGGCTCACCCAGCACTTTGTTCTTGCGGTTATTGATGGCGGTGATTACTTCGGCATCAATACACACCATATCATAGACTTCCATCAAAGGGTAAGTACGAGGCATTACCGGGCTTTCGGCAATGCGCCAGGCTTGCATCCAGTCGGCAATCGTTACCCGGTCTCTACCGTATTGAAATACCGAGGCAAAAGCGCTCAGGTGATGAGCAGCAGAAGGAGCAGTAGATCGTTTTTTTGTTTTTTTAGACATTTGGCAATCATTTGTAATGTGTATGTAACTTTTAAACTCTACCACCCTTTATAATCATTCCCCCGGCTATCCTGCCTGTCGTTGCCAGGTTTTACTTTCCCACCTGCAATAAGTATCCCCCGGTCCCCAGGAGGTTCTTGAGGCAACTGAGTCGGACGCTCGTTTTTCATGTATACCTTGCACCAGGCAATGGCGTCATCATAAAATTGCCGAAACTGACTGGCAATCTCTACCGGGCTATTGGCAGGTACCACCCTATAAAGGGCAATGTCTACCACAAAATCGCGCACAATGGTACTGCGAGGGTCGGTGGCAAGGGGCTGCCAGTAATCAGGAAGGGCACCTGGCAAGTCAGTATTTTGGCTTGCTGGTACTTCCTTACGCGCCCTGTAATATTTTATTTCCGGTGGCAAGCTGCTATCCTCTGCCGTATTTACCCATACCCATTCTCCCGCCGCAAAACTTTGGCTAGTGCCGTTGTAGGCAAACAGCCGGATGAATATTTGGGGCAACGGCGAACGCGTCGCCATATACTCCCCCATTTCTTCGATGGCCGATTTTTGGGCTTCGGCAAGCTTGCCCCAGTCCCCTTCTATAAAATCAAGCAAGTCCGCCTCGCTTAACCTTCGGCGGTAGTCGTAGCGGTGTAAAAAGTTAGAATGCATCTTTTGATCGTTTTCTTGGTACAGTTTGCGTTTTGCGTTGGCTGGTGCCCTTCCCTCTGAATTTTTTGTACTCTTTCGCAAATTTTGCCACAAAAAAGTAGCGCAAAGCATCTGAAATGTGTCCAAAGGGTTGGTAGCGAATTTTGAGTTTGGTGTCTTCGATTGTTTTTTTGCTGATGGTGCCATCTTCGGCTTCTTTGGTGTATTCAAACTCCCGAATCACGGTTTTGCAACGGGCTTTGTCTACGTGTAACCGAATGCCATAGCTTTGTTTTTCTAAGATCAGGTTGATGAAATCCCCACTCTCTGAAACTCCTGGGGCTTTGGTCAGCACCATATCGCGCAGGCTGGTAAAGTGGGGCTTGAGCTGCTGAGCAATCACTTTAAAGTCAGAGCGTTTGTCTCTGGTTTTGGTTTGCTGGTTTTTGCCCGATGGATCACCGTGGATATAAATTCGCCCCTGGTGGGATTGGTATATTTTCAAAAAATCTTCGCAGGTATGAGGGGTTGTATTGCGAGGCGTCTTACCCAGTATCTCGTCCAGGATATACACATCAATCATTCCTTCCTCTGGGCGCACAAATACCTGAATGACTACGCAGGTCACATAAGGGTGCACATTAAAGTCCCAGGTAATATCCAGTGGGTGAGCCGGGTCATACACGGCATCATAATAATTCCCCGAATGCACGCTGGCATCCCATTGTTTCCAAAATTCTCCTCCACTTTTGGCCAGGGGGTCTCCATAAATCAGCATCCCGTGCCGATGGCTGGCAAGGTTGGCTTCTTGTTTTTTGATATAGTTAGAGGGCAGGTTTTTGAGGTTCAGGTGAGTAGCCGAAATCACCACAAACTTAGAATCCCCGCTGACCTTCTTTTTAAAGTAGCGCGGAGGATCGTAAATCTTTGCCTTGATTTCTTCTTCATACTCGCTCAACTCAAACCAATCGTTGATCCAAGGCACCTTGGCAGGAGAAGTAAAAATATACAAAGGATTAAAAGGGAGGTTAGCTGCTACAGGGCTTCCTTCATCATATTCCTCACTAGTAAGTGCCCCCGCCCTTGCCTGGCTAATATACAAACCTTGTTGGCGAAGCCTTCCCAGGATCACTTCCTGCACCGCTTCTTCGCGCGTGTCTTTGGTTTCATCCAAAATCGCCCAGGCAAACTCTTTCCCGTCATGGGCTTTATAGTTTTCCAAAGACCCAATAAAAACTACGCAGCCATTCCAAAAACTAATCTTGTTGCGATAGCTTTTAAAAGCGTGCCCTTCGCGGCTAAAATGCCTGGGAGGTTGGGTGCCCACCACATAGTCACCCTCCCCCGTGTGCTCATCATACTCCTCCAGCCCCAGGTCTTTCCACACCAAAAAGACCCGGTACAAGGTAGAATCAGTCAGTTGCATGTCAGTGTTGGCACCCATAAAACCAAATACCTTGGGGAAGTTGCTAATCAAACGAAACGAGACCAAACCCGCCCCGTGGGTTTTGCCTGCCCCTTGCCCCGCCATAAACAGGTTTACCGGAGTACGTG
>NZ_CANLRP010000228.1 GCF_947493425.1 uncultured Microscilla sp.
TACCCACAAAATTTTAAAAAATAACATCCTATAAAGACGTTGTTGCTTGGCTTACCTGTACTTCGTGGAATGGATACATTTATTTGGTAATCAATTCTGTTTTTCAAAAAATGGTATAGTTCTTTTTAACTTGGAAAGTGCGGAAAAGGAAGAAGTAGCAACAAGTTTTGAGGAGTTTCTTACAGTAATGTTTAACAACTCTGAGGATTTAGATTATTACACAGGGCAAAGTTTGATACAAGAATGGCAAAGCCTAGGCAATTTTTTACAAGATGGAGAGCGTTTATGTCCTAAACAACCATTTATTGTAGGTGGGGAATTTGAAGTTGAAAATTTACATGTTAAACGCTTTGACAAGAACTTCCTGTATAACTCCAAAATTGCGCATCAAATATCTAATTTACCGGATGGAACTGAAATACAGATAAGGGTAGAACCTTAGAGCTGTTTAATCCCAACCTGACGTAAGCCCCTAGACTTGTGTCCAGCAAGGTTTTCTAAAACCAAAGAAATCATGTACAAATAGTTTGGGCTTTCTTTGTGGGTACGCTTGCCCAGGCATACAATAATAACAGCGAAACGGCTACCAACAACCCTAACGTATTGCAAGTAGGTGTGAGCTTTACACCTGGCAATGCTGGTAGCCAAAGCAGCGGTTTGCCCAATGCTTATTTGCGTTATGTTTTTTATGATGAAACGGGTACAAGGGCGATCCAAAGTGGGAAAATTTTTGTTACTTCGGTGGCACATACGGCTTGGGAAAGGCTGCATTTTGATTATGAGATACCCGCCAATGGTATTTTGCAGATTTATACTGCCAACGAAACCGATCGTCAAAATGTGTGGTTTGATGATCTCAAGGTAGACTTTACCCCTCAACTCATTGTACAGGAGAATCACTATTATCCTTTTGGGTTAGAACTGGAAGGGCTCTCGAAGCACGGAAAACCTGAACACAGGTGGAAATTCCAAGGTCAGGAAGAGCAAAAAGAGTTTGGGCTCAACTGGTCTAGTTTCAAATGGCGAAATGCGGACGTTGCCTTGGGCAGGTTTTTTTCGGTTGATCCTTTATCTGAGAGCTTTTACTACAATAGTACTTATGCTTTTAGTGAGAATCAAATGGTAGCTCATTTTGAGTTAGAAGGATTAGAGAAGGTTCAATCTAAAGCAGGGAAAAAGGCTACCAAACCAAATAAAAACCAATCTAATGTTGGGGTTGCGGTTAGGATGGGAGTTTCTACCAGAGTTTTGCCGCTTCCTGTTGGTACTGTATCAGATACTTACAATTCTGGTCAAGTACCAAATAATAATATATTTCCTTGGGGTGCACGTTTGGATAAAGGTAAAAAAGCCGCTTCTCTTACAAATAACCCTTTATACTCTATAATTTCTGAGAAAAAAGTCAAAAGAACGGAGTATGTAACTAGGCCTACAAAAGCAGAGTTAACAGAGGCTGAGAGAGAAGAATTTGATGCTCTTGAGATGATTGGTGTTCAAAATATGACATCAGTCCAATTAAGCAGGTTTAGACAATTAGAAAATGAGGTAAGGCCTGCAGGTGGAGGAGCAGGAGCAGGAATTGAAACTGTTATTATCTATAAAGCACCTCAATCTGGTGAAGGAAAAGGCTTTTTAAAGGATGGATTTACCCAGGATTTTCGAAGAAGAGCGTACTTTGCAGGACCAGGTGATAGGTGGATAGCAGAAGAATATAATCGTTATTATGGGGAGGGAATATTGGAAATTAAAATTCCAAAAAGTGTTTATGATGAACACTTCAAAAAGTATGAACAAACTTATCTTGGCGAAAGACGTGGAATAGAAGTGGTAATACCTAAGGATGATTATTCTTTGTTAAACACTTTTTCTCGAGAACTAAAGGACTTTTAAAAATTATGACTAGAGATGAATGGAATAGAATTATTAATAAATTTCCTATTGGAATGTTTGTTAAAGGTTTGGTAAAGAGAATAGAGCCTTATGGATTATTTATTAGCATTGAAGGCTTGGAAATTGATGGATTTATTCCAGTGATAGAGGTTTTAGACCTTAAAGTAAATTTAAATACAGATGCATATCAATTAATGCCGAAAGAAAAAGATGTGATAATTGGAGAAGTTTTAGGGCATACTGATTCTGAACAAGATGTTAGAGAGCAGGTATGGCTATCTTTGAGAGGAACCTCCGATAACAAATATAGACTTAGGAAATTACAGCGTGGATTGTATGTCGATTTACCTGAGTGGTTGTTATTAAATATAGAGTGCTCCTAGTTAACCTCATGTTCTTTTAAGCCCTAGACCATCCGTCATTAATAATCGCAGAACAACCTTCTACGCTCGTTTTTCAGAATACTGAAAAGTGCTCTCAGGTGCTGGAATAGGGGGCGGTTGCTAAAAGTGTTCTCAAGGAGACTTGAAAGATTGGTTGAGTAAATAAAAGTTTTGATCCTTACAGGACAAGCTTTCTTGGCGCAGCAAAATATAAGCTGAGTTAAAAACCAAAGCCCAAATCATTTTTATCATGGTTTGGGCTTTTTTAATTAAAGCTTTTCTACAAACAGCCCATTTTTGTTAAATTTGAGCTTGAGTATTACGCCCAGTAATGGAGGCAAAAACCCAAATGCGAGCGTGCCAAGTGGCTACTTAAAGTCAGTGTTTTATACACAAGAAGGTACTCCGGTGGCAGCTTCCTTGCAGGTCAAACATTTGCAGGCGGGCGCTGGGCAATGGCAAGAGTTAGAGCTTAGTTATACCGCTACTGAGCGCGGTTACCTTCAGGTATTTGCCGCCAACGAAAGCGACCAAACTGTGTTCTTTGATGATATGGTGGTGGAACATACACCCCAATTGATTGTACAGGAGAATCATTATTATCCGTTTGGACTTGAGCTTGAAGGACTTTCTAAAAATGGAAAGCCTGAGCATAGGTGGAAATTCCAAGGTCAGGAGGAACAAAAAGAGTTTGGGCTCAACTGGTCTAGTTTCAAATGGCGAAATGCGGATGTTGCTCTAGGAAGATTCTTTAGTGTTGATCCTTTGGCGGAAGATTATTTGTATAATAGTACTTATGCTTTTAGTGAGAATAAAGTAACTGGTGACCTTGAGTTGGAAGGTTTAGAGTCTGTTCCTGGATACAATAATAGCATGAATTATATGTTGCTAAACCAACAGAAAGCAACAAGTAATCCAACTAAAAATACAGCTGCTAAAAGGCAAACTGTTCAACCTCATGGAGGATATCCAAGTAAACGAGCTCAGAAAATAACAGAAGCATTTCAAGCAAGAACGAAAGCAAATTTATCTAAACCTAATCCTCATAAAGGTGATTATGCCCATCCAGGGTTGTATTTATTTGAAATAGGACGTTATGGAAAGATTGGATTAGATTATTTGTTTACTGGAGCAGGTGCTATATTAGGAGAGGGACCTAATGCAGTTTTACCTGATCCAAGTGCAATTGGAGCAGTATCAACAAGGAGCCTAAAGATATTAGGGCAAGTAACAGAACACGTTGCTAGTGATGGGGCCATAACTGTGACTAGGATAGAAAGGCTTGCGAAGAACGGGAGGGTAATTGTAGGAACAAAGGGTGGAGCGAAAGGCATGTTTGGAGCAAAAGGTGCGGCAACTCCCAGTAAAACAGTTAAGCAATGGGGGAAAACTTCTAGGATAGATATTGAAAACCCTGCTCCTGGTATTCGTCCTGGACAATTACACTATCAAGATGCTAATAATGTAAAGTATATGTATAAGGATGGTAAATTCTATTCTAGGAACCCTAATGCAAAAGGTTCTGTTTGGGATGTACCTGCTCCACATGTTGATAAGTTGATAGACAAACAGGTAGGTTTTAAAGATGCAATAAAAAAAGGGTTAGGAATCTTAGGAGAGCTTTAATTATGTTACAAAGAACAAATCGCAATTTTGAAAAACTACGTACTAAACTTGAAAAGAAATCAATTACTCAATTTCATTTAGGTTTAAAAGAGTTTTTAGATGGAGCTATTATCAAAAAAAACGGGATATATCTTTTTGAAAATTTGGCTGTAGATTTTTTATATAGTTCCGACTTTCAAGATAAAGTAGGGAGTGAGTGGCAAGTAAATAAAATATTTATTAATCAATATATTGAACCTTTTGATGATGCAGAAGAAAGCTTGCTAGTAGGATACTCTTTTGCTAATAAGTTAGCCGAAAAGATTAAAGAAGAATTGGGTAAAGGCTTTAGAATAGTTTTAACCTTTGATTATAATACTACCAAAGTCGCGTTTTATAAACAAAGACCAGGCGAAATACTGATATTAGATGATTTAGAAAAGTATGAAACAGATGCGTTAATGTTATTTGATACTTAACCTTAACTTTGGCTTAAGTTTCCTAATTGTGCCCTGTTATAGCACAATTAGGAAAAAAGTATGGTGCTCATAAAAAAGATGACGCCATCGATCCGATGGTATGGAGTTCCAACAGCATAAAAATAATCAATGCTGGTTATGGTTTTGGTAGAGAGAGCAAGCAGCTATCAGACAATGGATATCATGAGGTTGTGCGAGTGACAGGGAAAGATGGAAAGGTTTATATATTTGATAATAATACTCCAACAGGAACAGAGTTAGGAACATATATGTATAACCTTGCTATCCAAGGTGCAAAAGGTTTTAGTGAGGGGCAAGCAGCTTTCAATTTATTTAAAGTAAAAAAGTAAATATGACTGATATAGATAATTTGACAAACTTCTTATTGGATGAACTTCAAAAAAGACCTGCAATGTATCTAGGTGAGCCAACGATATCAAAACTTGCTACTTTTATATCAGGTTATGAAATGGGAGTATTAATCTCTGGTTCAACAAAGGATGACTATTACTTTGGTGAGAATGGTTTTTTAAGTTGGCTTACGGATTATAAAAAAAAAGATGTAGGTTCATTTTGGATAGCCCCATTTTTGAAAGAAGCAAACTACTCGCAAGAAGATGCTTTATGGTTATATTTTCAATATTTAGAAAAGTTTAGAAAGGGTAAGCAAAAAACCTCCAACTGACCCACGTTTCACAGGCTTGTACTCCATTATAACAAGCTTAGAGCCCTG
The DNA here is from genome assembly GCF_947493425.1 of uncultured Microscilla sp. Lineage (GTDB taxonomy): Bacteria > Bacteroidota > Bacteroidia > Cytophagales > Microscillaceae > Microscilla. The sequence goes on from NZ_CANLRP010000228.1 coordinate 5,091, forward strand.
GTTTTATTGAAAGGATATAAAATAGGCAAAATGGCACTTTGGCAATATGCTTTTATAGTCATACCTGGTGGAATAGATTATTCTAATGAGCTTGAACTTCAATTTGATGAAGATGTATTTTGGGTAAATCACCTTGTGCATATCAGTTTATTTGATGAGCTTGAGGAAGCTCTTCCAAAAGCAAAATCTTGGAATAAAGATTTAATAATCTATGGAACAGAAACTTCAAACTGTTTTGAAGTTCTGGGTGAGAGCAATTATGTAGAGTCAATATCGTTTAGAATCGATTTTACAAGTAATTATGAGAAGGTTTTAAATGTAGTTTTAGAGTTTTTACAACTAAATAATTTCTTACTTATAGGTGAAGATAAAAACCTCTTGCCATTTAACTATTTACAAGTTAAAGCTACTATTGAAAGTTCACCTCAATTTGCTCGATATAAAAAATTAAGCCACCCTGGTTTTTAAACATTTAAGCTAGGGTATTTACAAAACTAAAGCCTGATTCATTCATTTGATTCAGGCTTTTTTTACGAGTTGTATAAGCTTGAATTTGTGTATAGGTAATTTGGATTAGCTGCCAAACCAAGGGGCGATACCCAGCTACTGGGCCCTTGGAAAACCTTGAAAGTAACTAAGGGGGATAAGGTAAGTACTGGAGTATACGCCCGCATCAGTGGTGCTCCCAGCCACCCCACGGCAAGTAGCTTAAGTTTGTTGGTGGGTACGCTTGCCCAGGCGTACAATAATAACAGCGAAACGGCTACCAACAACCCTAACGTATTGCAAGTAGGTGTGAGCTTTACACCTGGCAATGCTGGTAGCCAAAGCAGTGGTTTGCCCAATGCTTATTTGCGTTATGTTTTTTATGATGAAACGGGTACAAGGGCGATCCAAAGTGGGAAAGTTTTTGTTACTTCGGTGGCACATACGGCTTGGGAAAGGCTCCGTTTTGATTATGAGATGCCCGCCAATGGTATTTTGCAGATTTATACTGCCAACGAAACCGATCGTCAAAATGTGTGGTTTGATGATCTCAAGGTAGACTTTACCCCTCAACTCATTGTACAGGAGAATCACTATTATCCTTTTGGAATGGGCTTAAGTGGGATTGAGAAGGTGGGGAAACCTAATCATAAGTATTTGTATAATGGAAAAGAAAAACAGGAAGCGTTTGGCTTGAACTGGCTTTCGTATGGACAACGTGAGTACGACCCAGCAATTGGAAGGTTTAATAGAGTAGATCGTTTTGCTGAGAATTATTACGGTTTTAGTTCTTATCAATATGGTGCAAATGATCCGATTAAGCATATAGATGTTAATGGGGGTTCATTATGGATAAATTATGGTAGTAAAAAACTTCTTTACTTAGATGGTAAGCTGTTTACAAAAAAAGGAAAAGATGTGACTCATAGGGCATATAACAAAAAAGGAAAGTTTAAGAGAAATTCGTTAGGTAGGGTTCTAGGAGCTCTTTCTTATATAAGTGATGTAAAAGAAGGAAAAGATATGTTATTAAAACTACAATCGTCCAAATTTAGTTTTACCATCCAAGAATCTAAGGATAACAGGTTTATCCCAGTCAAAAGTAAATTAAATAATGCTTCTGCGATTATGAATCTTGATCCAGAAAATAAGCATCCTTTCCAAAAAGGAGATCTGTGGATTTCTGGATTACCTTTTGACGAGATTGGATCAGGTGGAACAGTTTACTGGAATCCATCTTATAAATTTAACTCTCAAAATTCTGCATTGAGTCTTTCACATGAGTTGTTTCATGCAGTAGATGCAAGTGAAGGTTTATTAGATAGACGCTTTGTCTTTGGTATGAAAGGAAAACGTATGGGAGAAGAAGTAATAGAAGTTAGGGCTGTATATAATACCAACTTGATAAGAAAGAAAAAGGGACTTCCTTTAAGGAAGTTTTATGGTGATCCAAAAGTACCATTAGTTAAAAATGGTAGTCCCATTAATTTAAATATTAGAATTACTAATAAAATGATTCAACGTTTTAATAAAATAAAGAAATAATCAATGTTACGTACTTTTGTTTTTTTATTATTAGGAGTTTGCTTTGTTTGTTTTAGAGTGTTAGGACAAGATGTAGCATTAAATCAAATGCTACAAAAGTATTACTTAAATATTGATGTTACAAGACCCGTCTCTGAAATTTCAGGTAAGATGAAACAAAATAAATATTTATCCATAGAGCAGGATACATCTAAAACTGACTTTGGGGATTTTGTATTGGTTAAATCAGGGTCTTTTAATAGACACCCTTTGATCAAAGTTCTTGGGTTTGATAGTGGTTTGGCATTACATACGTTAAATGGTACTAAGCTTGTGTCACTCGTTTTACATTTTAGATTTAATAATTTAAAAGTCTATAAAAAGTTATGTAGACGCATAAAAAAAGATTTAAAAAAGCATTTTCAAGACATTAAGGTTGAAAAGAAGCAGCTTAGTTTTTCGGTAATTAAAAACATATCTTTTTTTAAGCATAAACATGATGATCAACCCCTTTTGACATTATCAATGCGGCAGACTTTCATAGATTTAAGTAGACCGAAAGAATCTGTATATTCCTTGACATTAACGTATCAAGAGTAGGTATTATGAATTAGTGATAAAACCAAATGGGAAACTGGTTATACAGCTTTTTTGAGCCTTCTACAGTGAATTAAAAGGGTTCACCAATAAAAGCGGTCAAATTTTTTTACACAGCAAAATACAAGCTGAGTTAAAAACGAAAGTCCAAATCACTCAAAACTGATTTGGGCTTTTTTATTATTGAGATAGAGCTCTTCGCAAAACAGCCCATTTTTGTTAAATTTGAGCTTGAGTATTACGCCCAACAACGGAGGCAACAACCCAAATGCGAGCGTGCCAAGCGGCTACTTAAAGTCAGTGTTTTATACACAAGACGGTACTCCGGTGGCGGTTTCTTTGCAGATCAAACATTTGCAGGTAAACGCTGGACAATGGCAAGCGTTAGAGCTTAGTTATACCGCTACTGAGCGCGGTTACCTTCAGGTATTTGCCGCCAACGAAAGCGACCAAACCGTGTTCTTTGACGATATGGTGGTGGAGCATACACCCCAATTGATTGTACAGGAGAATCATTATTATCCTTTTGGAATGAATTTGAGTGGTGTTGAGAAGCAGGGGAGGCCTGAGCATAGGTATCAATATAACGGGAAAGAAAAGCAGGAAGCGTTTGGGTTGAATTGGTTGGATTATGGAGCTAGATTTTATGATGCTCAACTTGGAAGGTGGCATAGTATTGACCCGTTAGCTGAAAAATATCTTTTTGTTTCTCCTTATGTATATGTGGTCAATAACCCATTAAAATTTATTGACCCTAATGGAAAAGAAATAGAAAAAGGTAGTCAAAAAGAATGGGATAAGCAGAAAAAAAAGATTGCTGCTAGAAGAAGTGAATTGCAGAAAAAAATTGAGAAATTGAAAGCAAAAGCTGAAAAAAAAGGATGGAGCAAAAAGAAGTTGGCTAGAAAAATAGGCAACCGACAAGAGCGTATATCAAGACTTAGCTCAACCTTGACAATAATGGATGGATTAGAGTCCAGCAAACAAACTTATGCATTGGAGAAAACCACTGATGAATTAGGAGAAACTAAACTAGATCCGAATACTAAAAATATTGTTATTAAATTTGGTGTTACGTCTAATTTTGTGCACGAAGTTACACATGCTGGTCATTTTGAAAAAGGAGAAGTTGGGTTTTCTGCCAAAACAGGGAAACCTGTGTTGCATGATGTATTTGATGAAGCTGATGCATATCAAGCACAATTTGCATACAGCCCATCTAGCGTATCACAATTAAGTTCTACACATACAGCGAATTCTTTTAAAAAAATAACTGCAAGCTGGGTTCAGGGGATTATCACATCAAATAATAAGCAACCATATAAGCCAGGTGGCAGCGCCAATACTGCTGGGGTTCGTCTTAGCATAAATTCTACAAGAGATGACTTGATAAAAGCCTTACCAAGGTACAAGGATATGTTAATGAAATATCCTGCAAATACCAACATACTTAGATTTTTAAAAGGCACATATTATAAGAAATGATGAAAAATTTAATACTTCTATTGATTTGTATATTTATTTCCTCTTGTGTTGCAACAAGAACAACACTTGATGATTTGCCAGGGGAGTTTTTCGGGCAAACCAAAAAAAGCAAGAGATATTTAATGATTATGTATCACTTGACAATTAAGCAAGATGGATCTTTTATTTGGACTCAGAAGATGCCTGGTGCAACACCAACTTGCGAAGGAAAATGGGAAGTAGTCAATAAAAAGGTTTTATACCTTAAGTGCAATGAAGAGCGAGATTTAACTACAATATTAAGTTCAGGGTTTATGAATAGAAGAAGCCTGAATGTTGAGATATTGAGTAATAGTAAACTCAAAATTGATGACGTTGTTTTAAGAAAAAAAAGTAGCCCCCAACCATTTTAAGTTTTCTGAAAAAGACTTGAAAGGTTGGGTAAACATAGGCTGAGTTAAAAACTAAAGCCCAAATCATGTACAAATGGTTTGGGCTTTCTTTGTGGGTACGCTTGCCCAGGCATACAATAATAACAGCGAAACGGCTACCAACAACCCTAACGTATTGCAAGTAGGTGTGAGCTTTACACCTGGCAATGCTGGTAGCCAAAGCAGTGGTTTGCCCAATGCTTATTTGCGTTATGTTTTTTATGATGAAACGGGTACAAGGGCGATCCAAAGTGGGAAAATTTTTGTTACTTCGGTGGCACATACGGCTTGGGAAAGGCTGCATTTTGATTATGAGATACCCGCCAATGGTATTTTGCAGATTTATACTGCCAACGAAACCGATCGTCAAAATGTGTGGTTTGATGATCTCAAGGTAGACTTTACCCCTCAACTCATTGTACAGGAGAATCACTATTATCCTTTTGGAATGGGCTTAAGTGGGATTGAGAAGGTGGGGAAACCTAATCATAAGTATTTGTATAATGGAAAAGAAAAGCAGGAAGCGTTTGGCTTGAACTGGCTTTCGTATGGACAACGTGAGTACGACCCAGCAATTGGAAGGTTTAATAGAGTAGATCGTTTTGCTGAGAAGTATTACGGTTTTAGTTCTTATCAATATGGTGCAAATGATCCGATTAAGCATATAGATGTTAATGGGGATTCATTATGGATTAGTTTTAAGACCGGCTTTTTAGGATTAGGGAAACGAAAAAAGGTATTATACAAAGATGGAGTGTTACAAAATGCAGATGGTACTCGCTATGAAGGAAAAGGAATTAAAGTAAAGAATGGCGTTGTTAAAATTCAAAATGGATTTTTAAAGAAAGTTGTTAATGCTCTTGGGGAAATACGAGGTACACAAGATGGAGGAATAATGGTAAGCGAATTGCAAGGTTCAAATAATACCTTCACTATTTTTCATGCGTCGAATAATAAAGGTGTAAACGAATTCTCTTCAGATAATACCATAAGAGCTCATGCAAATCAAATTAGGACTGATCCGCAAGCAACTGTACAACTTGCTACTTTAACGCGATTGGGTACTAATTTATCTGGAGGTGCAGGAGGTAAAGTATATTGGGAACCATCTGGAAAAAAAATGTTTACAACATCAGGAGCACAAAAAAATACTTCAATGATTCTAGCTCATGAGATGTTTCATGGCTTAGACGCTAATAGAGGATTATTAGATACTAGACGCCACTTGGGAGTAGCAAGGAGAGAGTGGCAAGCAGTTTACCGAACAAATTTGGTCAGAAGTCAGCTAAATTTGCCATTACGTACGCATTATATAAAAAGAAAAGATGTTAATGGTAATATGACACCAGCAGGTCCAAGGATGTTAACACCAACTAATCAACCTTTACTTCCAACATGGTATATAAGATAAGAAATATGATTTTTAAACTAACAATTGTTATGTTATTCTCACTTATAGTACATTCTTCGTATCCATTCCACGAAGTACAGGTAAGCCAAGCAACAACGTCTTTATAGGGTGTTATTTTTTAAAATTTTGCGGGTA
>NZ_CANLRP010000229.1 GCF_947493425.1 uncultured Microscilla sp.
GGAGCTTCATATACTCTTCTGAATGATTGGTGTCTTTATGCCTATCTTTAGCCGCATTTTCCCTACGTTTTTGCGCAACATCTGGCGGTACAGGTACAGCAATCAATCGGCACTTGACACTATCTTGTGTTCCCAGAATGACATCCATATCGATAAACTGCTTCTTTTTCAAGGTTTTAAGCAATGGAATTCGCTTTTTAGTTTTTGCATCAGTTACCACGACTCCATGACGATAGCGGCTTAAAAAATAAGCGCCCTTTTGGGAGATTTCGTGAAAGGCTCCCAATTTAAAATATCCTAAATCCCTGATAAGTAAATCACCTTCATTTAAATGTTCAACAAAACGTAAAGCATCACCTTGGTCATTATTACGGAATGAACCCAGCTGAAAATCAGCAAATTGCCCTTGTTTTAAACTAAATACTGCCTGAATTTTAGCCGTAGCTGAATCTTTACCTTTTCCTCCACTACCTGGAAATGCAACGGACAAGTGTTTAGGTAGCCGAAAATGAGTAGCATCCTGTACATACACTGCCGGAAATGTCTCAAAACCTTTACTCTTTATAAAGGTAGTGCATCTGGTTGCCAACGATTTGTGTAGTAAACCCTGAACAAAAGTGAGCATCTCAGGGGTCATATATCGGCGAATAGAATCAGCTTCCACATTCTGTTCCTGTAGCAGACTTAACTCTGTAGCCCAGCAGCGATAACTAAATTTACGCCGAGATAAAACCAGCCAATAACTCAACAGCAAGTTTGACACAATGATTTTTTTAGGCTTACGAAAGATCAAACCAACCTTTTGAGCATAGGAAATGGGGTCTAAGGATAATAGACAATCTTTCACAGCGGCAAATTTGGACGACTCAAGGTGAAATAGAGGCATAGAATTATCATTATTTTCTCGCAAAAATCGACTTATTTATCTTTTTTAGCAATATATTTTTCACTAACGTAAAGTTACGCCCTGACCAATGCGATATGCATCGGAATTGTAAACTGACTCTGCGCACTTTTTGAAGTGCGTCAGCAAACAAAATACCCTCGAATAAATAGTGTATTTATTTAATCCCCAGTGCACTCGCCTGCTCCGAACTTGATTCGGAGGAGTTGTGAACCGGAACTTGATTCGGAGGTTGTCTGTCTTCACAGTAGCTGTCAGGCTAAGAAGAGGATAATAAAAAAATGTAGAAAGATCACTATAAAATACCATCAATACCTCAGCGAGTGTCTCCACGTGCCGATCGAATCACCAAAATTTGGACTCTGAAAAACGCTTCCTGGGGTGAAAAAAATAGTAGCCTGACGACTATGGAATCTTCCCTAATTGATAAATCTCGTTATACGGAGCCCATCGGAACCCTAAAAAATAAGTTGTTTTTTAAGCACCGATACACATCGGTATCTAAGGGCTCGTAAACTCGGTTGTGGAGACACAAATCAGGGCGAAAGATAGTAGAATTCATCGTGAGTTATTCAGTATACAAAGTCACGTATTTTAATCTAATTTTTAAACAAGATTTTAAGACAGGCAACTCGTAGCTTCCTTTTTGATTAGCTTATTGTCGTTTTACTCATATTCAGGATCGTAAACTGTGCTGTTTTTCCACACACTAAAAAAAGAATGTTAACAAGCCTTTTGGAAATCACCCAATGTATTTATTGCTAAAGATACTCATATATTCCTTACTCATACCCTATTTTAATATACCTACTTTTTTGTACTTTTCAAATGCCTTTCTTTTTTTTCATAAAATACGAGCTAAACCTCAAACCACCCAAAGACCTTTCGATGCCCATCCAGTACCTCAAACAGCTTATTGTCAGGTTTCGATTGGTTGGTAAAGACATGAAACCTTTAGGCACAAATGTATCTGCTCCTAACTTGAGTCAGAAGAGCAGACGAAGACAGTATTTTTGTTAAAAAACTGGTCGAGTGTTTTTTTATAAGGAATTGTTCAAAAATAAATTTACACTCTTAGGGGTGATTTTTCGCCTTGATGCTTCGTTATTTTTATTGCCCGTAGCGCTGCTATGGGCGCAAAAAATAGCCTCGTCTCAAAACAAAACCTCTACCTCAAGAATGGCAATTTAATTTCTCACCATTCCTAAGGAATGGTGTAAAAATAAATTTCTATAGTAACGCTAAAATATTTTGTTGCTAGACGCGGCACGGCAATATCCAGTGGATATTGAGCGAGCTTGAGGGATGGTTGGCTAATAGCAGCGCTATTCGGCTATTTTTTAACAAAGTATAGCCTCAAAAGATGAGATTAAGAATGTAAATTTATTTTGGTACCATTCCTAAGAAAGCCCTGTACTACAAAACCCACAAGTGAAAGAGAATAAACAGGCAATAACTGAGCAATAGTAAATAACTCTAAACAATAAATAGTACTATTTACTATAATACCTTAAAGAAGCACACATAATTAAACCAAGCATAGTCAAATCTCGTTAAAAACCATTATCGCAACTACTTATAATATAAGTACTACTACACAAAGCCCACCAAAAATAAAAAGTATATATACTCATACTTTATCTAAATTTATTATTAATAAGTCTATCTGAATGCAAAAAATGGCACTGATGTTTGCCATTGTTTTTACATAGCTATAAGGAAGTTTTTATACTCTAAAAAATTAAAATGAGCCCCAAACGATACGAACATTTTAATATCAAGCAATCAAAACGTTTTTTTGAATTATACTCTTCAGCGTCTAAAACTATGGCACTTCAATTAAACTCTTGTTTTATTACAATAGCAGTTTTGCTATTTCTTGGGCTCAACGCTCAGGCTCAAACTGCTACCTGGAAACCAACCGGTACGGTTACTGGTGGATTTTACCAAAACCCTACAGAAAAAAGTTGGTTCAACCCTGCAAATTGGACTTGGACAGGTACTCCACCTACACCAGCAGTACCAGATGCCAATACGGATGTAATCATACCAAGTGGCACGGCTATTTGTTGGATTCCTCAAAATTACACAAACCTCTCTGCACCTAACATAAATACAGTCTCACCTTTGTGTAAGTCACTCACAATCGATGGAGGAGCCTTATACAATCAAGGCAGCAGAAATACTGGAAGTGATGCATCAAAAGGGCTTACTGTGTTGGGCAACATGACACTACAAAACAGTGGAGTATATATAGGCGACGCAGAAATAGCTCGCATAGATGGTAACATTGGTATAGATGCCTCGAGCTATATGGTCATGAATGGAGGGCTGAATGTGATAGAACTGAAAGGGAATTATACCAATAATGGTATTTTAGGAAAAGTAAACCCAAAATCGGATGCCTTAACAGTAGACTTCAAAGGAGCTACAACATCTACTATCACTATTGCTCCTAAAAATTATGTAACCGAGCTTAAACTTTTGAATAGTGGATCAGGCTACACCTCACAGCCTACTGTGACAGTGTCAGGAAATGCAACGGCAGAAGCCAAGCTTGCCATAGAAAACGTAAACATTACTACCAATGGTACTGGCTATACGTCACAACCTTCAGTCACTTTTTCTGCTCCTCCTACTGGTGCTATAGACAGAGCCCAAGGGTATGCAACTATGAGCGTAGAGTCTGCCACAGTAACCAATGGAGGTACAGGCTATACTACTGCTGCAGTGACTATTTCGGGTGGGGGTGGCTCTGGAGCTACGGCTACGGCTACAGTATCTGGAGGAGCAGTTACAAGTATTAACATTACCAATGCAGGTACTGGTTATACCTCTACACCTAAGATAACCATAGATGGCGATGGTACAGGTGCAGAAGCTACTACTATTACAATGACCATCACTGGAATATCTATTACCAACCCAGGGGCTAACTATACTTCATTTCCTACCATCACCTTTGGCAATGGTGCTGCTACTGCCAGTGTTATCAGTATGAAAATCAGTGGTATAGATATTACTAATGTGGGTTCTGGGTATGCCGCTAACCCTACAGTAACCATCAGTGGAGGTGGTGGAAGTGGTGCCAACGCTACAGGCAATATACATGCCTCTAACCAACTATCGCCAGCAATTGCCCCGGTAGCACCTTATTTATATTTAAATAACAGTAACTGGTATGCTTGTGACGCTTTTGACGGTCTGAATGTAAACAAAGACTTACCTACACTCAACACCTACATAGTAACCAATGCCACCACTACCCCCATTGTTGTGGGAGTAGTGGATGGTAGCGGTAACATTCAATACACTAATTCTGGAGACATTAATGTAAACAGCGGAGCTATTGTAGTCAACAATGTAGCTACACTTACAGATGGAACTTATACAACTGCGGACGGACACATTTGGAATCTACCCGCAGCTGATATAAATGTAAGGGGGGACATTAACGTTGCTAATGAAGCAGGAACAGGGGCTACTCGTTCTTTGGCTGGAATTAGTTTAGTTGGCACCGAATCAAACGCTAATAATTATAGTGATTATACATTGAGAGTTGGGGGTAATTTGTACGACCTGAATACCAGTGAGCCAGAAAATACAGTATCTGGAACTGAGTATCGAGGACTATACATTGGAGGTAACTTGTTGAAGGGTTCTGATCGGCAAGACAACCGTCCTTTTGTTATATTTGATGGACTGGTAAACCAAAACGTTCAAGGGGCTATAGCTGCTTTACGCGATAAAGATGATGTGGCCAATGAACCGGCAGGAATTTATTTACCAGAGGTGATTGTTCAAAAGCCTGATAGTTCTACTGTATTTCAGCTTTCGGGAAGTGCAATACGTATTTTTGGGCATTTACTTATTCTTTCGGGAACCTACAATATGAACGCCCAAACATTGCTATTTGGTGATGATGCCAATGTGTTTGCCAGTTCGGTTCAAAACACCCAATCTACCAAAGGAGATGAAATCAACGTATTTGGCACTTTTCAAGTAACTGCAGGTTCAACCTTAAAAATGAGTGGGGGAAACAAAGCTTGGGGAACGATGATGAGGATACGAAAAGGAGGTTACTTGCTTATGCAAGGGCGAGCTAGTGCTCCTATTATCATCAACCGTGATGCACCCGATACTGAGTACTATAGAATGGCAGCCTACAGTGGTTCACGCCTAAGCGTAGTGTATGCTACTTTTGAAAACCAAACCGACCAAAACAATGACTATGCATTGGGAGGAACTGGTGTTACCACCGACAATAGCAATGGAGGAGATGGTAGCCGAGGAGGGTTTAAAGTGTATGAAGGTGCAGTATTGGAAACGGCCATTGACCATGACAATGACCCAACTACTGCCGCTGTAGGTTGCTTTAGTTATTGTTCGTTTACCAATGGTGGAGAAAACCCTGGGGTTTGCCACTTAACCATTAATAATGGACAGGCAATTGATATTTATTACCCCTTATTTGGAGGTAACTCAGAAGCCTGGAGTTCTACCAATAAGTTTGCCAATATTGCCGAAAACTTCAGTGGTTCGGCAGGGGCAATCAATGTTTACTACTCATCGGGGCAAGCTGGTGGGGTAAATGGCGAATGTGCTGACGAAGGGCAGAATGAAAGCAGTCCTAATGTAACAGGCATAGCTTGTGCTGACGAAGGTAACATTCACTGGATAGGCGAGGCAGCATTGTATTGGTGGGGAACTAATAGCACTGCTTGGAACGACCCTACCAACTGGTCTACTAGTGACTTGACGCGTACTCCAAACCCTGGATTTGTGCCAGGAACAGCGGGTAACGAAAACTATAATATCCATGTACTTACTTACTCAGACCGTGACTTGAATGTAGATGCAAACTACACGATTAATGGTACTTTTTTCAATTACTTTGAAGGAGGAGCACCCAAAAACGGTTCTAAAAAAGAAACTCGTAGAGATAATGTAGCGGTGACCCTCAACGGTAATACACTTACTGTAGGGCGTGATTTTATCAACATGGGGCTAACCAATGGTGGTAAAGGTGGGGTTTTTAATGCCAATACTGGTACGTTGAATGTGGGGGGCAACTTTTTGACTGAGTTTGGACCTAATGGGGGATCTAGTGCTGCCAATGCCGTATTTAACCCAGGTACCTCAACTGTAGTGCTCAATGGTACAGGCAATCAGTTTATAAAACTCCGAACCAATAGTTTATACAACCTTACTATTGACAAAGCTTCGGGTATTGTTGGAGCACAGGGTTTATCAGGTCCTAACTTTTACTTTACTGCAACCATACAAAACAATGTTTACCTGAAAAACGGCATCTTTGGTCCTCGCTCTACTACTCCCTTGGTGATACAAGGTAACTTTACTCAAGATGCTGGTACTTTTGATATGGACTTAGGGCCTATAGTAGTACAAGGAAACTATATAGTGAATAATAACGCGAAAAGTTTCCCGCTGACTTCACGCGTATATTTTACCCCTAAAGACAATGCGCTTCGTACCATCACTACTGGTAATAATCATACCTTCAATGAGGTTTATTTTAATAAAGATGAATATATCCCTGAAGAGGGGCATAATAGCGCTACCTCGCAAACTCCAGCAGGTGGTACATTTGCCACTATAGAGGCGGGTGATGTAACTTATAATTTAACCGAAAACCTGATTGTTATCAGTACTATCAAAGTTCAATCTAACCGATTGGTAACCATGACTGCCAACAAGCGTACCCAAACTACCAGTGGTGATGTCACTATTGAACCATCGGCACAATACACGATGGCAGCAGGGTCGGAGCTTTTGTTAGCTCCTGATAAAACCTTTTTGGTAGATGGTCGCTTTGATATGACAGGGTCTGCCAATAGCTATTGTAAAGTGAGTAGAAGCGGTGCGTTGGGCACAGGAAGATATGCTTTTACTGTCAATGGAATTATCAGTGCACGTTATTACTTAGTAGAATTTATGGATGCCAATGGTTTGAATCTTACCAGTACTTCAAGCTCTGTAAGCCCTGGCAACATCACTACTGGTGGGGGTGGTAGCGGGTATACAACCACTACAGTGACAGTAGCAGGTGGGGGGGGTAATGGTGCTGATTTTACGGCAAACCTTGCTGGTGGAGTTGTGACAAGTTTTACTAAAAACAATGGAGGTACTGGTTATATACTCCGCCCCATTGTAGTGGTTGGAGGAGATGGTAATGGGGCTTCTGGAACAGCATCTTTAACTCCAACCTCGATAGGAACAATTGTAGTGGCTGATGGAGGTTCAGGATATGGTAGTGCCCCTACGGTAAATATTACTGGTGGAGGTGGTAGCGGCGCAGCAGCTACTGCCAATATAAGCAGTGGTAAGGTAGTGTCTATTACTATTACTACCCCAGGTAGTGGCTATACCTCTCAACCTTTGGTAAGTTTTACTGGTGGGGCGCCTACCACGGCTGCTCAAGCATTGGCTTACCTTACGCCTACTTCAATTGATAATATTGTGGTTACTCCAGAGCAAACTTATCCAGCGGCAACTTTTAGTGATGGTATCTTTACAAATACCTCTATCACTGGTACAGCACTCACAATTGACGAAAACTACCACACTTATCGCACCACCAATGTGGCTGGTGTTGCATGGGACTATACAGCGGGTATAAGCGCTACAGCTGGTCCAAGAGTAGATACTATTTACAACTGTATATTTCCTTTAAACCCTGATGCTACCTCTACTACTCCTAAAAACGTGACGCGCACTGGTACTACTGCCGATGCAACCAAACGAATTATTTTTAAGGATGCACTGGGAGCGTTTGCTGGTGAAGGCTATGATACAGAAGATGCGGTAACACTGGCTGCAGGCAACCCTAACAACTTCTTAAACCCTGATGGTATTCAAGACAGTGATAGTATGGTGGTGTGGCGTGAACCAAACATTAAACGTTGGGACGGAGGTCCTACCAATACAGGTACGTCTTGGTCGGTAGCCGAAAACTGGTTTCCCGATGGGGTGCCTGGGCCTACTGACAATGTATTAATTAACTTTGACAAGGTTGGTATTCAGTTTAACAATGCTTCAGGACCTCCTGATTTGATTGCACCAGCGGGTGGAATTGTGATTAATATGGATGAAGACCCAACATTGAGACCGATTACATGTAGGAGTCTGACTATAGAAACCTTGTTGCCTTCTCCCAACCCGTCAAGTATTCGCCAACCCATTACGCTCAACCTTGACCGACAAATGTCGATTATTGAAAACTTCTCTATGTCTACTCAAGGTACTGTAAATATAAACAACTCTTCTGATTTTTATGTAGGAGGAAGCTGGAGTAATGAAGGAGACTTTGTAAGTAATGGTAGTGGTACAGTAAACTTCAACCAACCCTTTACAAGGGTAGTAAATGCTACGGCTGATTTTTCTTCCAAACCTAATCCATTTTTTAACCTGACTTTTTCGGCAGGAACCACAGAACTAAACTCGACGATAGGGGTAGCCAACAACCTGAGCATACTCAATGCTGGTACCAAGCTAAACCCTTCTAATAATTTCAATACCATTTATATACAAGGTAATTGGATAAATACTGATGCTACCTTTGATCCCTTACAAGGAACCGTAAACTTTGGTGGAGCTAGTGTACCTAATATAGGCTTTGCTGTGGGTAGTTTTGGGGCACAAACTATTAGCAAAACTATAGGTGGAATAAATCGTAAAGAAGATTTTTATGACTTAATAATTGACAAAGGAACGAACACCAACACCGTTACGCTTAATACTAGAGTAGAGGCTTCTAACTCGCTTGCGCTTACCAATGGTTTGGTAAATAGTTCTACCGATCAAGAACTTATTTTGGGGGTGGCTGCTCAAAAAGGTTATACCCGTACCAATGGCTTTGTAAACGGTCCTATGGGGCGTTTGTATATCAGTGATGGGGCGCTTGACCCAAGGGAGTTTCCTATTGGCAAGGATGCTTTCTCAGGGCAAATATTTAATTTAAATATACAATTGACTCAAAACGATGATGGTGACAAGGCATTGTTTATTGCTGAGCAATTTAACACTGCACCAGCAAGTGGTAGGGTGATTCCAGGAACTAACCCCAATAACATTAACTATGTTTCGGTGTCGCGCCACTGGATTGTACAACAAAAGCCTTATCCTCAGTTTGATGATGCCTACCCAACCAACAGTGTCAATAGTAATAGTCTGGTTGGGTTATCTTCGGGAACAATTTCGTTGCCTTATGAAACTACCTCTGAAAACACGGTAACTACTGCTCCTGCGGGCACTTTTGTGGTAGATTACTCTATTACTGAAATACCAAGTGTGAGTATTTTTAAAGACCCAGGCAATGCTGCCAATACTGCCGCACAAGCCCAAAGAGGTACTGGTACTTTGTTGAATGGTGCTGAGTGGAATGAGGTAGAAAATTTTATTTTGGGTAATACTAGTGTACAATTGATTTCAGCAAATAACACTTTTAACACATTGGGAGATGGTACTTTTGCCTTAGCGTGGGAGTTTACAGCCTTGCCAGTAGATTTGTTGAAATTTGATGCTGCCCTACACGAAAAACAAGTAGTGTTGGAATGGACAACTATCAACGAAAAAGATGCAGTGTATTTTGAGGTACAACGCAGTACCGATGGAATCAATTTCACTTCTATTGGCACTGTGAACGCCACTGGCAACAACAAACCTTTTGAGTCTTATGAGTTTGTTGATAGTTCGCCTGAGTTAGGGGTAAACTATTACCGACTAAAGCAAATTGACCAAAATAGAAAGGTACACAACTCTAGAATTATTCAAATCAATGTGGCGTCTAAGGTAAGTTTTACAGCGTACCCTAACCCTATCAAAGGAGGGAGCTTGCTTAAGGTAAATATATTGGGGGTAAATGCTGAAAGTGCCAAGGTGAGTATTGTAAATATGCAAGGGCAATCGGTGTTTAACAAAAGTGTAGGGCTTTCGTCTAATACAGCCCTAAGCATACCAATAGCCGAAACACTTGCCAAAGGGGTGTACATTCTGAAAGTAACTGCCAAAGACAAGACCTTTCAAACGCAGGTTACTATTAACTAAATAAACACAAATAACAACATATAGTAACAAGGGCTACACTAACAGGTAGATGCTTTTGTTACTTTTTTATTTTTACTACAAGTATTTTATTCACTAAAACCAAAAAAAATGTTAAACAGAAGGATACCCTTAATACTAAGCTTGTTTTTAATGGTTGGGATGTTTAGCGCTTGTAAAAAGAGCGATGGTGGCACTGCCCGAATCACAGTGCGAATGATTGATGCCCCCGGCGATTATGAAGAAGTAAATATTGACATACAAGATGTACAAATTAAAGCAAGTGACGACAATGGTGCCAATGGTTGGACAAGCCTAGGGGGTGTAAAAACAGGCGTGTATGATTTAATCAAACTCACTGGAGGGTTAGAAGCAGTGTTGGCTGATGCAGAGATTCCCGCAGGACGAGTATCACAGATACGTCTAGTATTAGGCGACAAAAATACTGTAAAAATAGATGGAAATACTTTGGCATTAACTACTCCGAGTGCTCAACAATCTGGCCTGAAAATTAACTTAAATGCCGACATTGCTGAAGGGGTAACATATAGTGTATTGCTTGACTTTGACGCAGCTCGCTCAGTAGTAGCCACCGGATCGGGCAAATACAACCTAAAACCAGTCATCAAGGCTATAGCAGAAGCTACTAGTGGTTCTATCAAAGGAACTATTGATCCTCAAGAAGCCACCCCCGCCGTTTATGCCATTAAAGACAGTGACTCTACCAGTGCTTACACCAACGACAATGGTGAGTTTATCATCAAGGGCTTAGACGCTGGTATTTATAAAGTAGTGTTTGAACCCAAAACCGGATATGAAGGGCATACAGTAGAAAGCGTCGAAGTAATACTAGGCGAAGTAAAAGATATGGGCACTATCACTATCAAGAAAAAATAGAGGTTTCCTCGCTCTCTATAAATCATTTCTTTCAAAACCGTACACTAATTTTTCACTACTAATACTTGTGTAGAATTTAACTTTATCAGCCTTAAAAGTGCTTGAATAACAGCGTTTTTCTTTCCGCCTTAGTTTGTGGGCGTTAAGTTGAAAATCCCGAACTTGCCTTCGGGGAAATTTGGGTAATGAAGCCGTAAAAACAGATCACTGTCTGAGCCGCAGGCGAGTTTGAGCTGTTTCGGCGTAATGAAACAAATTTTA
>NZ_CANLRP010000230.1 GCF_947493425.1 uncultured Microscilla sp.
ATCGTTTTGTCACTTTAAAAATAGCTTACCTTTTTTAATTCTCCAATTTTCGGTTAACCATGCCGTTCGCAGTATAAAAACCCAATAAGATACTTCCCAATACAACTCCTTGGTATTTGCCCAGTTTTGCGACTTTAACCCAAGGTATGCCGTTGTTTTTTGTCCTTCCGATAAAAATGCCTGATGCATTCTGTAAGTTTGGCACAACTCAAAAAGTTGCCCAACAGCCACTAAATAGCAACCAACAGCCAAAATTTTTAACACCTGCTTTTTACCCAATCTCATAAAGTTATATAACAAAAAAAACAGAAAACACATTCTAGTTAACCTACAAGAATCTATTTTCTGTTTTGAACTTTGTTTGATGATGTACGCTATATAGTGATGCGTTTCATTGATTTTATAGGGATATCTATTTTCAATATACTGACTTATGCACAAATTAGTGCATTTATTATCTTTTTCTAGTTCGTAATCCTTTCATTCTCCCTATACAAACCTTAAAGGTAAGCCACCACTAAGTAACAGCACAGTTTTTAAATTTCACCCACTTTTGCTTTGCTAAGCAACCACTCTCTGGCTTCGGGTTCATTATCAAAATAACGAACCGTTCCATCCATAGTTTGCAACGTTTGTTCAATGCTCAATTGTGACACAAACTCTGATGCTACTACCACAGCAGATTTAGGAGGCATATAACCCACAAACTGTTGTCCCACCCATTCCTGCGTTTCAGGGTCAAGTATAAAGTAAAAATCTTTAGTCAGCGCCAAACTACCAGCAAAGGGGTGATGGTTAACAAAAATCTGACGTAATGCCATTGCTTCCGGTTTGTATCGATCAATTGTTAGGTGGCGGGTATTGGCTGTCCACCTAGCTACTACCAAAGAGTTTTCCGAATCATAAGAAACTTCCAAAAATTCACTTTTATACTCTAATTCTATCATTGCGTAATAAATTGTTGGTTTAATTATATAAAAATAGAGAACAAAATAAATCACACTTTACTCTCTACAAGTTATTACTTATCAAATAATACGTTATAAATACCTACCAGTTTCCTTTCAATCTCATTTTCAATGGCTTAAAATTCTCCCTGACAACACAAAAAATACTTACAGGAGCCCTTTCATTCTACCCACAAAAGCAAACTACTACAATTTAATATGTAGCCTTTCAGGTTAACTTACTTTTGTTTTATCAAGCAACCATTCCTTAGCTTCTGGCTCATTGTCAAAATAACGAACTATTACATCCATATCTTGCACAGTTTGCTCAATGCTCAATTTTGAGACAAACTCTGATGCTACTACTATTGCTGATTTAGAGGGAAGGTACCCTTCAAAAATTTTTGTCATCCATTCCTGCATTTCAGGATCAACCACAAAGTGAAAGTCCTGGGTTAATGACAAAATACCTGCAAGAGGTTGGTGATCAACAAAAACCTTAAGTAATGCCAATGTTTCCTGCTTGTATTGGTCAATAGTAAGGTAACGAGTATTAGCTGTCCACTTGTTCACTATCCAGGAGTTTGCCGAATCATAAGAAACTTCCAGAAATTCACTTTTATGCTCTAATTCTATCATTGTCTGATTATTTATTGGTTTAATTATATAAAAATAGAGAGCAAAATAAATCACACTTTACCCTCGGTTATTACTTATCAAATAATACGTTATAAATACCTATCAGTTTCCTTTCAATCTCATTTTCAATGGCTTAAAGTTCCTTTCCGATGATGTAGAAAAGGCTTATAAGCTTTTTATTTTCTCCACACAAACCATTGGGGTAAGTGCTACCACAATTTAACGTGTAGGCTTTAAGTTTGGGCTTAACTCACTTTTTCTTTACCAAGCAACCACTCCCTGGCTTCGGATTCATTATCAAAATATTTCACTGCTGTTTTTAAATCTTGTACTGTTTGCTCGATGCTCAGCTGTGCCACAAACTCTGGTGCTACTACTGCTGCAGATCTAGGGGGTAGGTAATCATTAAATTGTTGTGCTGTCCATTCCTGCGTTTCAGGATCAATCACAAAGTAAAAATCTTGAGTCAGCGACAAGTTGCCAGCAAAAGGGTAATGGTTAACAAAAACCTGACAGGTCGCCAACATATCCTGTTTGTATTGGTCAATTGTAAGGTGACGGGTATTGGGTGTCCACCTAGTTATTACCAAAGAACTTTCCGAATCATAAGAAACTTCTATAAATTCACTTTTGTACTCTAATTCTATCATTGCCTGATTATTTATTGGTTTAATTATATAAAACAATAGTCCATAGCCCCTACAAGGTTCTAGGGACTAGGTGCAAGGTTCTAGGTATACCTTGTTCCACAAGTAACCACGCCTTTGTATCACACTGATTTTCAGTTATTTACAAAAAGCGTAGTTAGAAGTATTTCGTCGATAGCTGATTCGAGCAAATGTTCACCTTGTTAAATGCTGTAAACCAGTGGCGTATATTAATATTGCTTACTCACTTTATTTTTAAAAGTGTGTCGGTTTTACGCCTAAACACCCAATTAAATAGTTTTTAAATTCATAAATGACTGATAACCAGCAACCAACTTTGACGAAAATCACTGCGAAGTATTGATGAAAATAGAGAGCAAAATAAATCATACTTTACCCTCTATACGTTATTTTCTGTGAAATAATACTTTATAAGTGCCTGTTAGATTTCTTTTCAGCCTGGTTTTCTAGTCTTCAAAAATCGATTATGACCAAACGAAAATGCTTATAAGCTTTTAATGATTTATAAAAATAACCCAAAACAAATGTGGTGAAAGCTCAGTAAGCATCTATATAACCACTACATTCTATTACTCTTTTCTAGTTCGTAACCCTTTTATTCTATCCAAACAAACCATAGCAATACGCTACTACAATGTAGGGTACGTTTGTTCAAACCTTACTTGCTTTTGTTTGATCAGTGAGCCATTCTCTAGCTTCTTGCTCATTGTCGAAATAACAAATTGCTACATCCATGCTCTCCACTGTTTGCTCGATACTCAACTGTGCCACAAACTCTGATGCTACTACTATTGCTGACTTAGAAGGAAGGTATTCTTCAAATTGCTGGTTTACCCATTCCTGCATTTCAGGGTCAACCACAAAGTAAAAATCCTGATTCAATGACAAATTACCAAAAACGGGCTGATGGTCAATAAAAACCTTGCGTGCTGCCTCTACTTCACGCTTGTATTGATCAACGGTAAGATAACTGGTATTAGAGGTCCATTTACTTATCACCCAAGAGTTTCCCGAATCATAAGAAACTTCCAAAAATTCACTTTTGTATTCTATTTCTATCATTGCCTGATAATTTATTGGTTTAATATATTCAAAGTAGAAAGTAAAATGCATCACACTTTACGCCTACAAACGATTGTTTACTAAATCATACATTATAAACAGATGTAGGCACTCTTTCAATCTAATTTGTCTGGAGCTTAAAATAACCTTTTGATGACATGAGAAAGAGTACTCCTACCCACAAAACCACTGGGAGAGGTGTTTACCACAATTTAATGTATAATCTTCAAGTTTAACTTACTTTTGCTTTATCAAGCAACCAATCCTGGGCTTCGGATTTACTGGCAAAGTATTTCACCGCAGCCTCTAAATCTTGCGCTGTTTGCTCAATGCTCAGCTGTGATACAAACTCTGCAGCTACTACTACTGCAGATTTAGGGGGCATATAACCAGCAAACTGTTGCACCACCCACTGCTGCGTTTCAGGATCAATCACAAAGTAAAAATCTTGAGCCAACAACAAACTACCAGTAAAGGGATGATGGTCAACAAAAGCTTGACGAAATGCCTCTACTTCTAATTTGTACTGGTCAATTGTAAGATGATGGGTATTGGGTGTCCACCTGGTTATCACCCAAGAATTTTCTGAATCGTAAGAGATTTCTAGAAATTCACTTTTATATTCTAATTCTATCATTGCCTGATGATTTATTGGTTTACTATATTCAAAATAGAGAGTAAAACAAAACTTGCTTTAACTCCTACAAATTATTATTTGCTAAATCATACATTTACTCTACCCTTTTTTCGTGCTGATTTGTGTCTTCACAACCGACCATAGGGGACTCAGCAAAGCTAAATCAAACCGCCCACGAATCCTTAGGTACCGATGTATATCGGTGCCCAAAAAATGACTTATTTTAGGGTTTCGATCAGTTCTGTATAGCGGGATGTATCAATTGGTGCGGATAATCAAGTTCGGAGCAGGCGAGCTTGTACTCGGAGAGCAGGCGAGGGTGGTACGTTTTAAAAAAGCTGGGTAGAGTATCATACATTATAAACATATACAAGTACTCTTTTAATTTCCTGATAACACGAAAAGAATATTAGTTCACAATTCTTTTACTCTACCCACAAAACCACTGGGGTAGGTGTTTACCACAATTTAATGTATAGTATAGTCTTCAAGTTTAACTTACTTTTGCTTTGTCAAGCAACCAATCCTGAGCTTCGGATTTACTGGCAAAGTATTTCACTGCAGTCTCCAATTCTTGTACCGTTTGCTCAATGCTCAGTTGTGCTACAAACTCTGGCGCTACTACCACCGCAGACTTAGGAGGCATATAGCCAGCAAACTGTTGGACCACCCACTGCTGTAGAATGGGGTCAATCACAAAGTGAAAATCTTGGGTCAAAGACAAACTACCAGCAAAGGGGTGATGATCAACAAAAGCCTGACGTAATGCTACTACTTCTGGTTTATACTGATCAACTGTAAGGTGACGGGTATTGGGTGTCCACCTGCTGATTACCCAAGAATTTTCTGAATCATAAGAAATCTCGAGAAATTCACTTTTATATTCTAATTCTATCATTACCTGATGATTTATTGGTTGATTATACAAAAATAGAGAATAAAATAAGGTTAATTTCATCCTCTATCAAATACTACGTTATAAATACTAGTCAGTTTCCTTTCCAATGGCTTAAAATTCCCCTTCCGATAATGTGGCAAAACATTTATAGACATATCATTCGTAACTATTTCATTTTCAACACACAAACCATTAGAATAAACAATAACATAAGCTAATGCCTAAGCTTTAAGGTTTAGCTTGCTTTTGCTTGGTCAAGCAACCACTCCCTGGCTTCAGGTTCATTATCAAAGTAACGAAGTGCTCCATCCAGGCTTTGCAGCGTTTGTTCAATGCTCAACTGCGATACAAATTCTGCTGCTACTATGGTTGCCGAACTGGTAGGAAAATACCCTTCAAACTGTTTCATGACCCATTCTTGCAGCTCAGGGTCGACTATGAAATTAAAATTTTGAGCCAATGACAAGTTTCCAGCAAGAGGTTGGTGGTTGGCGAAGGCCTTCACCAGCGCGTGTATTTCGCGTTTGTATTGGTCGACAGTGAGGTAACTGGTATTGGCTGTCCACTTACTTATTACCCAAGAATTTTCCGAATCATAAGAAACTTCCAGAAAATCGCTTTTATACTCTAATTCTATCATTGCCTGATAATTTATTGGTTTATTTGTACTAAAATTCAGAATAAAATAAAGGTATGTTTTATCTTTTACCAAATAATACGTTATAAACACCTGCCAGTTTCCTTTCAATCTAATTTTCCAACGATTTAAAATCTCCTCTAATAATACGGAAACGCTTACGGGCTTCTACTACATAAATACTTCCAGGAAATTTTGTTAAGTGGTTACGGTAGTATTCCTTGGCTTTTTCAGAATTTTTAAGGTATTCTTCATAGATTTTTCCTATGGTAAAATGGGCATCATCCGCCAATATATCTTGCCCATGCTGTTTTACAATTTGTTCAAGCACTTCGATGGTTTCTTGAAATTTAGCCATTTTAAGCAACAGCTTAGATTTGCTCCATAAAATTTCATCTTTCAAACTGTGATCTTTGTACTTTTTTTCCATCTCAATCAGCTTATCCAAAGCTTCTTTATCTTTATGCTGAAACATCAACAACTCTACTTTAGCATAGGCTTTCATTGCTGAGTTGGTAGTGTCCATATCCAGTGCAGTATTATCCCTGATTAATAAACTTAAATTCATCGCGTCGTTCGCAATTTCACGGGTAGTGGCCTCTTTCAAAATATCTAAATGTCCCTGTGCTAACTCAAAATCTCCCTTAAAATAAGAAAGTTTCCCATTACGCAGCTTTGCCTCGTACCCTAAAGGCCTTCTCTTTCGCGTTTTCTCCACCTGTGAGTAAAGCAACGTAGCCTCCCAGGGTTCTCCCTTCAAAATATAAATATCGCCCAGGTCGAGGCGGCATTGGGCTATAAAGCGTTGGTTATACCCACTTAGTTTGATAGCATCTTTCAAAATAACCACCGCGGTGTCTTTCTTATCAAGATAAAAAGCCTGTAATAATGCGATGCTTCTCATAGCGTTCAACGTACGAAAGTTACGTCCCAAGTCTTTCAATAACTGGCTATAATCACCAATCAAAGACTCAATATCAGCTTTGGCTACAGGGTAAGTGTTCTTTACTACGGCTTCTTTGGCTTTAATCAAGTAATGTCGAGCTACTGAATAATTGCTACCTTTAGGATACTTCTTTACCACATAGGCAAACATTCGCTTGGCATTTTTGTAGTCCTCATTGCGCATGGCAATCATTCCGATATTCAACAATTCACTTCCCTCCTGGCGATAACGACGGTCAAGTGCTTTGGCTTGAATAAAGGCTCTGTAAAACAACTTTTGCTGTAAATAGATCCAGAGTAGAAACTCATTATAGATAATCTCACCAGGCTGCTTCTGTAGCTTTGTAAGCAGTATCTTTTCAAACTTCTCTAAGTCTTTTTGAGTTGTCAGGCGATCTTGCAAGGCTCCTTTGACAGATTCAAGGTTTTTGCGATCGTCCAATACCACATTGATATATTCATCAATCATAGGCTCAAACTTGCCCAAAGTAGCATACACATTGGCCAGTTCTTGCGCAAACAGGTACTTGTTGGCAATGCCTCGGCGAGCATTCAAGTATATCTTCTCTGCCCAGGCTGCTTTATCAAGCAACACAAAGTGCTCAGCGGCCGCTGACACCACGTGATCTGGTTTCTTACGTACGTCATTCACCACCCGCTCGAACTGCTTGTCAGCCCTCCCTATCTTGCCTTGTCGTTCGAGTACAAAACCATAATCAATAGGCAAAGTAGGATTTTCAGGCTCAACTCGCATGCGTCGCTTAATTAATTTTTCGGCATCTTTAAACTGTTTTTGAGTCAGTAATGACGCCAGGTAGTTAGCATATACTTGTTTTAGGTAGGTAGTTCGTAGTGAAAGTTTTTCATATAAGCTATTGGCTTTTTCATATTCTTTCTTCTGAAAGTACTCATCTGCCAATTGTAGGTTTTTACTTTGTGCCACTGTTTGCGGCAGCATAATCAAATTTGCAAATATTATAATCCCTAACATCAAAAAAAATCTGGTAATGGTCTGATTCATTTTTTTATCTTTTTTTATTTCATGGCTAATATTCATGTTCATACATTAAAGTAAACTACAATAAAAATAATATCTTTCGAAAACAGATTTCGAAAGTAACAGTATTAACGACAATTCCTATCGATAAGATTTTTTTATCTTTTAAAAAATTCTGCTTTCAAGCGAAAAGCTTCTAACCTCTTTTAAATAAAGAATAATAAATTATTTAATTACTTAAGTATTATTATTATTATCATGCTGTGGATAACTTTTGTTTTTCACTTGAGAATATTTTCCTGCCAATATTGCTAAATATACATTGTCGAGGTTCACTTTTATTTCGAGGAGTTATACCCATCTTATTCGATTTGTCCACATACTTATCCACATTGTTTCAGTTTATTTTGCTAAAATCATGATCGAGAATTGATGTTGATAACCCCTGTTTTTTGGTGGATAAACATGTGGATAAATTGTGGATAAACAAAAGGTTTTACACACCCCTATAGTTTTTCAACATTTGTGTTAAAGTTATCCACCTAAATATGTGGACAAATCAGGCACTTATCCACACAATTTTCAGGGTTATCCACAGGTTTTGTGGATAATGTGGATAAGTAGTGGAGGGATGGGTGACTCAAAACTAGAGTTATCTACGTCGATTTTTAACATTTGTGGATAAATTAGTGGTTTATCCACAAAGTTATCCACATTTATAGTCGAGTCTGTTGACATAAATAGCATTACATTCGATAATATCGCTTGGATTTCGATAGGTATTTACTGTCAATTGGTGCAGAAAGCCATTTAATTATTTAGGTGTAGCAATATGTTCAACCCATTAAATGGTCATTGAGGAGTTGTTTTCGAAGAAAAGCAAGCAGTAAAGGTTATCCACAAATCAATATAAAATTTGGGCAAAATCATTTTTCTGCTTTTACCATAACGTTCGATAAACCTATTTTATCAAGTGATAAAGCCTGCTTGTAAGTGGTTTATTTAGAATTTCAGGGTAATGTTTTGTTCCCAGTTGGCTCTTAGTTGAATAGAGCTGCGGTAAAACGTAATATTTTCGGCGGGTTTGTTTTCCTTATAGTTTGAGAAATCCCACTTACCATTATTGTTTTCATCAATGATAATTCTGATGCTGTAACTGCCTGGAGCCAGGTTGTCAAACTTAAAGCTATTACTTGTAACCTCATCACTTTTACGTTCTTTGACTACCTGAAATTCTTGATTGAGTAGTTGTATGATAAAATGGGGGCTTTGGGTTTCTATAGCAATATTTACTAGACCTATTTTGGTAGGGTCTAGTCGGTTGAGCGTAGTTCTGACCATTTGGCTGGAGTCGTTTACTGCACTTACAAATGCAGCACTATCAGCTATTAGTTTGATGGTGTTTTTGAAAGAAACCGGACGACTGATGTTTAATTGGGTTTTAAACTGGTTCCATTCAAACTTGGCGCTACTGTCTATCAATGGCTTTAGGTTTACTGTGTCGGCATCTACCAAGTATTGGAGTTTTTCAGCTGCAAACTGTACTACAGGTTTGCTAAATTTAACGGTAAGGTCTAGTTTGTTTCCTACAATGCCTAGTGTATTTTTAGGTTGAATGTCTATTTTAAAGGTAGCTTTGTCTTTCTCTTTGACAGGCTTATTGTTGAAACGAATGTTTACCTCCTCACTCAATCTGTTTTGGGCAGAGTCTTGAGCTATGATACGAAGCCGCAAAGAGTCTAAGCCTTGCATATTGTAGAAAGTCAACTTCTTGCCACCATCAGTCAAATTATACAATACTTTTTGGCGCAGGTTGGTTTGCCCCGAATCTACTTTGAGTGTTTGAACACCTTCGTTAAATTTTATTTCAAAATAATGTTTCTGACGCAATTTCCCAATTATACGAGGGGCGTCATAATCTTCTTGTACCAGATTTAAGTTAAGCGAATCTTGGCTTCCTTGGCTTAGGTCAACTATTTCGGGAGCAAACCCAATCAATTCATTTTTATTATAATATTTATTGTTGTTGGCATCCTGAATGGCATATAATCTATAGCGATTGGCTTTTATATTTTTGAAGTGGTAAATACCTGCATCATTGGTTTGGGTAAGGTAGTAGGGTTCATCTTTGTCTACTTTAAGCGTATCATCTACTTTATATAATGCTACAATGGTTTTTTTAGCGGCCTTATTTGTCAACGGAACCATTACCTTTCCTTTTATTTCCATGGTGTCCAATTGGCTGCCAGTACTGAAAGCCAGCCTTACTAGTGTAGGGTTGCCTTCAGTAATGTCTTGAATACTTTCCCGGAAATCAAGGTTGTAGGTAGTATTGCTGTCTAATGGTTGCAAAAAGGTAATGCGTAGCCTTTTCTTGCTTATTTTAAATGTATAATCTTTTACTCTTGGCGTAATGATTAACTCTTGCTTTAATTTGGGTGCTTTGATCCACTCATTAAAATATAATTCTATTTGGTCGTCTTTATAATTGAGTTGTTCAAGTTTAGGGTACGAACGAGCCGTATCCATGGTAGGAGGCAAAGTATCTTTAGCACCACCAGTAGGTGCCATGATATTGGCACAACCACTTACACTAAGGAGCATCCAAGCTACCATACCAAGGTATACTATATATAGGTATATAACACGAGTCATCATCAACAGGAAAATTTATCAACTAATAAAATTAGCGGTGCAAACTTATTGATAATTCGTGTTTTGTGTCGAAATCGCTACTACTTATTTTTTAATTTGCCTGAAAATAAGCTGATCCAGATAGTGAATAATTTCAGAAGTTTCTGAGTCAGTGCATTTAAGTTCAGTAAGAGAAGGTAAATGTTGTGAAAAAAAGATTTGTTGATGAGCCGATTCCAGCATTGTGCTGGTAAGTGCATGGGCATAAGGGTAGTCGCTGTTATACGCTTTGATCATATTGGCTACTTTTTTACAAAGCGATTTGTAACTATGAAAAAAACCAAACTTATTTTCGTCGTCTACACTTTTGGTATAATAAGTTTTAGATGATTCAGACACTACTATGCGGTGCAAAGCAGCCTCGTTGATATGAGGAAAATGAGACTCACTGTGCGAACTTAATGATTCAGCTATGATTCTAATGGCTATTTTAAGTTGCTTTTCTGTATCTTCTATGTTGTTGGTTTGGTAGTCTATCTGGTACTCTAGCCAGCTCCAGTACCATACCAGTAAATACACCAACAGGTTATGCTTATTTTCAAAATAGCGATAAATAGAAGCTTCAGTAGAACTGATTTGATTGGCTAATTTCTTGAATGTAAAGTCCTCAAAGCCAAGCTCATCGATTAGGTCGATGCTTTTGCTTATGATTTTTTTTCCTAACTGAGTTTGTTCTGGGTCTCTCAGGTAGATATTATCATTGACATTTATTTTAATGGTCGCTCTAACACCCATTATTTAATTATGGTTTGATGTGAAACTACTATCAAAGTTCAAAGTAAACGTTTTTATTTTAATAGTAAAACTATTATTCTAACTGATACACATAAAAGAAAGTTTTATTCAAGGTGAATTATTTAGCCTGATTCCTTATAAGGAATTGTTCAAAAATAAATTTACACTCTGAGGGGTGATTTTTCGCCTTGATACTTCGTTATTTTTATTGC
>NZ_CANLRP010000231.1 GCF_947493425.1 uncultured Microscilla sp.
TGCCGCGTTTTTTGACCTCGCCTGACCAAAAAATATTTCCTTAAACTATAGAACTTTATTTTTACACCATTCCTTAGTATGTACCAAGACAAAATTAAATATACCTAATATGCAAGTATAACTATCATATTATGAAAGAGTTATCTTTACTTGTAGCTTATAGGTAATTGCACCGATATTCATCGGTATCTAAGGACTTGCTGCTACTTACTTAAAAGCTTTATACAAACTTTACATAACCCCTCAATACCTATATGTACTTATTCGAATTTGGTGCCTGGCACGATTTACCTTTTGACTCCAAAAAAATCACCCGACTCAAGGCGTATTTAGATACCATCTGGCAAAATCGCCACTTGTTTTACAATACCTCTTTGCCCAGTACAGGACAACAACAACGTATGTTTGATTTTGACGGACACCACATCAGGGCACGCAATTATGTGGGTTTTTTAAGGTTTGAAGGTCACGATATGTATGTATTGCCCAAGGTTTTTAACTGCCCAATCCCTCCCCCACCTAAAGTAGGTTTTGCCCATGTGTTGTATTATTTAAGCTACAGTCAACGAGTACGTTTTCCTTTTTCGCTGGCACGTACCCACACCAGCCCGTCATTGTTTTTACCCGAAATATGCATCTTTTTGTTTGCTTCTTATGCCGAACAATTGCTGATCGAACAACCATTGCATTTGTATCAGGAACGCACCGAAGAGTTAGATTTTTTGAAAGGACAACTTGACATTGACCAATACCTCAAGGAAAATATAGCCACTGGCAACTGGCAAAAACTACACAGCCGCCACACACCTTTGCTTTACAATAACCAATTTAACCAGTTGGTAAAGTACACTGCGCGCCAGTTGCTTCTTATGACCCAATATGCACCTTCGCTGGAACGCCTACAGCGCATGATTACACTCTTGCAAAATGTAAGCGATGTGCCCATGACTTATGAAGATTGTCTGAAAATACGCCTGCCTGAACAACAAATAGCCCTACAAACAGTGGTAGATATGTGTGCTATGTTTTTGGGCAACGAAATGATCAATTATGAGGCGGGGCAAAAGTACAACTTTGCATTTTTGTTGCCAATGGAGTTGGTGTATGAAGACTTCATTGCCCAATTTGTACAAACTCACTTTGCCCAATGGCAACCCCAGCTACAACCAAAAAAATACCTTGGTCAAAACCCAACAGGTAAGCCTGTATTTAGTGTCCAACCGGATATGTTGCTGGGGAGCTCTCAGATAATTGCCGATACTAAGTATAAAATAAGAAAAGTACCTATTCGACATCATCAAACTGCTATAGAAGAAAGTGATATTTATCAAATGATTGCGTACGCTCTGGGGTATTGTTGCACTCAAATGGTACTGTTGTACCCAGCAAGCTACGGACAACCCAACACCGTTAGCTCCTCTGAGTCTTTCAACATACAAAGCGATTTATTGACCACACCCTTGCACATAAGGGCAGAGAGTATTGATATTACTACTACTGCCCAAACAAAGTTTGCCGAAATACTTGAGCAAAAGTTAAAGAACCAATTACAAAGCATCTTTGGGTCTCATGAGAAAACCGTTTTTTGAATGTATTGACTGGTCAATTCTGCATAATATACCAATGTTTAAGCCCCGTTCACACCTTTTATGCCTTTGTTGTAATTGTTGCTTTGTGAATTTTTATTATATTTAAGGTACCTCTAGGTAAAACCTCCGTAGATTATAGCGAATATGTTTTTTTAGAACCCATGAATAATGCGCTTCACTGTGTCCTTTTAATTTTACTCATCGTTGATACTGCACAAGGGCAAGCTACCCGAACCAAAGTAGGCAAGCCTTTGATAGAGGTGTACAATACCAAAACCTATGGAGGTGACCGCCAGGTATGGGCAATAGCCCAGGATAAACGAGGAGTCATGTACTTCGGGCACAACAAAGGTTTGATTGAATATGATGGCGAAACCTGGCGAAAAATAGCCACTCCTCATAATAAAAGGGTACGTTCGCTTGCCGTAGATAACCAAGGCACAGTCTATGTGGCTTCGGTAGGAGATTTTGGCTACCTCAAACCCAACTCAAGAGGTTTTTTACAATATCATTCATTGCTGTCTGAGCTCCCCAAAAACAGTCGTAACTTTGGCGATGTATGGCGAATAAGTATTGTAAAAGACAAGGTCAACTTTATTACTTTTCCTCATTTATATTGTTTCCAAAACAAAAAATTGCTGCGCATATACCACTCGCCCAAACCATACCGCTTTCATTATAGCTTTAGTATTGCTGGTATGCTTTACCAACCTCGCCAAGCCAACGGTATAACCACCTATGACGCTGACTCGCTTAAAACCATTGCCGGGGCTGCTAACATAGGAGAGTCACGTGTATTTGCTATGTTACCCTATCCGGGGCAAAAAATATTACTTTGCGAAGCCACTACTAAATTTTGGTTGTACGATACAAACACACAGCAGGCAAAACGTTTTCGTTCTGACTTAGACAACACTTGGGAAAAACAAGCCATTTACTGCGGAGTGAATCTACCCAATGGTTTATTTGCATTTGGCTCCAGATTGCGAGGGGTGATCATTATGAACAGACAAGGTAAAGTAATAGACTTGATTGATAAAACTAAAGGTTTGCCCGACAATACCGTGTGGAGTCTCTATTATGAACCAAACACTCAAAATCTATGGGTGGGTACCGACCAAGGCATTGCCCGAGTAGACGTAAGCTCACCTCTGGAACAGTTTGATGATGTACATGGGCTTGAGGGCTCTATAGATGATATATTTCGTTTTAAGAATGCTTTGTACGTATCGAGCAGCGTGGGAGTATTTCGCCTCAAAAACGGTCGTTTTCAACGCATAAAAGGCATTAAGCGACAAACCTGGGGACTTTGGGCATACCAAGACCCCAACACGAAAGAGAAACATTTAATGGTAAGCAACAACCTGGGTATATACACACTAAAAGATACTACTGCCCACTTGATTTTACCCGAAAAAAGCGTGTTTCGGATGCATACCGACCACACCAACCCACGCCGAATGTATGTAGGTTTTATAGATGGCTTGGGGTCAATTGTCTATAAAAATCGCCAATGGCAGACCGAAGTAAAACGTTACGAAGGGCTCACTGCTCCGGTTCGGCAAGTGTTGCAGGACAAACAAAATCGGGTATGGCTAACCACCCGCTACAAGGGAGTAGGTTTGTTGGAGGGCAAAAAAATCACTGTGTTTGACTCCTCCGCCGGGCTGCCACACGGCAGAATAAACATCGTGTCTCAAGGCAACCAACTCTATTACCTTACCCTCAAAGGGGTGTATGTTTTTGATGAAGCTAAAAGGCGTTTTCGTAAATCATCCACTTTAAGTAAACCACTGGGTAGTACACCTCTCAGTTTTTTATCGTTTGACTCTACCCAAGCTTATTGTATTGCCAGACAGCTTCCTAAACAACAATATGTACCTTATGTCAAACGAGGACAGCACTACATGGCAAATACATCAGTGTTTAAGCCCATTTATGACAAAATGCTCGACCGGGTAGAGGTAGAAACTGGTGGAATATTTTGGTTGTCGTCTGACGAAGGTTTTTTCAGGTATGATGCCAACGCTCCCTTTCTATTGCAAAAAAGGTTTACAACTCTTATTCGCAAGGTGCAAGCCCACCCCGACTCGTTGTTATATGCAGGCTACAAAATCAAACTCACTCCTACCTTATCATATAGCCATAACTCACTTACTTTTGCCTACGCTGCTTTATATTTTGGCTTTGTCCACAAAAACCAATACAGCTACCAATTGGTAGGCTATGACAAAGAGTGGTCGGAATGGAGTAATGACACCAAAAAAGATTATACCAACCTCAATGAAGGTAAATATACCTTTCGGGTAAAATCTCGTAATATTTATGGCATCGAGAGCAACATTGCCACCTATAGTTTTACTATACTCCCCCCCTGGTATCGCACCTGGTGGGCATTTGCAGTATATGTATTACTATTGCTCGTGATCATAGCAGGCAGTATTCGCTGGTACACGGCTCGTTTGCAACGACAAAAAGTAGTGCTAGAGAAAAAGGTACAAAGGCGTACAAGGGAGATTTTAAAGCAAAAAGAAGAAATTCAGGCACAAAACGAAGAGTTGTGGCAACAAAGTGAAGAAATTGCCAGTCAACGAGATGCTATAGAAGAAGCCCGCGATGCCTTGAACCTAAAAAACCTACACATGAAACAGAGCATCAAATCAGCCGAAACCATTCAGTCGGCCATATTACCTCTGATAGAAGACCTGCAACAGGCTCTGCACGACCACTTTGTTATTTTTATGCCTCGCGATATTGTATCGGGTGACTTTTACTATTTAGAAACCGTAGGCAACAAAACCATTGTGGCTGCCATTGACTGTACCGGGCACGGGGTACCAGGGGCATTTATGAGTCTGATTGGGTATACCTTGCTCAATGATATTGTAAATGTACAGCAAAAAACCAATCCTGGCAACATATTGGAGACCCTCAGAGTAGAACTAAAAGTGGCATTAAAGCAAGAAAAAACGGGCAGGCATAATGGCATGGATGTGGCTATGGTGACCTTGGAACGCCTCCCTGAAGCGCAAGTCAAAGTACTTTTTGCCGGAGCACGACGCCCTCTCTGGTATATCGAACCCAACCATCCAGAGGTACAACAAATAAGTGGAAGTAAAATATCGGTCGGGTTTAACTATGAACACAAGCGTACCATTGCTACTCATGAGCTATTACTAAGTACAGGAACAATTCTTTACCTGGGGTCGGACGGCTTTGCAGACCAAAATAATGAATGTAGGCAAAAGTTTGGTTCAGTACAACTCATCAACCTGCTCTCGAACACAAGTCATTTGCCGCTTTCTAAACAAAAACATTGCCTTGAAAAAGTATTGAAACGATTTATGGCAGGTACCGAACAACGTGACGATATTTTGCTGATGGGCATAAAATTATAACCAATCGGGTTTTGCCTGATACTTGTCCAGTAAAATTTATTATATTTAATGCTTCATATTACACAATACTCCGCAGTGATTTTAGTCAAAGTTGTTTGCTGTTTATCAGTTATTTATGAATTTAAAAACTATTTAATTGGGTGTTTAGGCATAAAACCGAAACACTTTTAAAAATAAAGTGAGTATACAATCTCAATATAAAATACTGGTTTACAGTATTTAACAAGGTAAACATTTACTCGAATCAGCTATGGACTATCGACTAAATACTATGGACTATTGATTACATAAATGTTTGATCAAACAAAGTAATTCGCTGCTACAGCGCTTGACCTGAGGTCTTGTGGTTACGAATTTTTCAATTACTTACTGCCAACTCACAAACCT
The DNA here is from genome assembly GCF_947493425.1 of uncultured Microscilla sp. Classification (GTDB taxonomy): domain Bacteria; phylum Bacteroidota; class Bacteroidia; order Cytophagales; family Microscillaceae; genus Microscilla. Next base: position 5,375 of record NZ_CANLRP010000231.1, read on the forward strand.
AATATACCTTATCCACTAGCTGTCTTTAATTTATTAGCCTACTCAATGACTCTATTTAAAATGAGAACAATAAAGTGATCTAAAGGAAAGTAGTACCTGTTTTTTGAAGAAAGACAAAGATCAGAGACGAAGTTCAGTAGATGAGCTACACAATGTTTGAATTCTATTTTGTGGTTAGGCAAGTTTTGTAGATTTAACTATAGGGATTTTTTTGAGGGAGTGTTTTATGCTGAAACTATGAGAAAAGCATTGATTTATATATGGTGGTTACTACTAATCACAGGTTTTGCCCAGGGGCAAATCATTCCTCAAAAGCAAGGAAAAGTTTTGCTGGAAAACTACACGCCTAAAATGTATAAAGGTGATAGACAAGTATGGGCAGTGACGCAAGACCAACAAGGTATAATGTACTTTGGGCACGACAAAGGATTGGTACAATACGACGGAGTAACCTGGCGCCATGAACTGATGCCTAAAAATACAAGGGTGAGGTCAATGGGACTGGCTAAAGATGGCACACTATATATTGGTTCATCGGGTAATTTTGGCTACTTAGACCCCAACCCACAAGGGTTTATGAAGTTTGTATCTCTGCTGCCTACTGTTCCCAAAAAACAACGTAACTTCAGCGATGTCTGGAAAACAATCATTGCTGGTGACAAAGTATACTTTGTCACTTTAACCCAAATATTTTGCTATCAAAATAAAAAGCTCTATAAGATATACCAAACTACCCAAAAGCATTTTTTTCACCTGAGCTTTGGAGTATACGATCAACTCTGGCAACCCCTTAATAACCAGGGCATTGCCCAACTAAAAGCAGACTCACTGCATACAATCAAAGGTACCTACAAAGCCGAAAGAGGCAGAATATACGCTATGATACCTTACCCTGGCAACAAGATACTGATTATAGATGCTTTATCTGAGTTTTGGTTGTATGACCTTCACTCTAGGCAACTAGTTCCTTTTGCCCCTCATTTAAGCAAAGTACTTGGTCGCGATGAAGTATATAGTGGCACTGCTTTGCCCAATGGACAATTTGCCTTGGGCACCCGCACCAAGGGAATAGTTATTATTGACCTGCAAGGACAAATAATCAATGCTATTGACAAGTCGCAAGGACTGGTAGACAACACCGTCTGGGATGTATATTACCAGCCTGGTACCCAAAACCTGTGGGTAGGCACCGACAAAGGAATTACCAGGATAACCATAGGCTTGCCTTGGGAGCTATACGATACAAATCATGGGCTAGAAGGATCAGTAGAAGATGTGCACAATTTTAAAGGAAAAACATACGTAACTACTAGTGTAGGAGCTTTTTTATTTAACAAAGGTAAGTTTAAACGGCTGAAAGGTTTGAGTAGTCAAACCTGGAGTTTCCGCTCCTATAATATACCCAACTCTACAGAACAACGCTTACTGGTAGCCAATAACCGAGGGGTATATGCTTTACAGGATTCTGTATTTAAACAAGCCATACCAGAGCAAAGCTCTTACAGTTTTTGTGTAGATAAAAACAACCCCAAACGATTGTATGTAGGTTTTTTAAATGGTCTGGGCACTTGGTTGTATCAGAATGGGCGCTGGGAAACAGAAAAACGTCGTTTCGAAGGGATAGTCGATCCTCCCTGGCAAATAATCCAAAATGCCCAGGGTAAAACCTGGCTTGCTACCCGTTATAAAGGGGTGGGTTTGTTAGAAAACAATCGGGTAACTTTATTTGATTCTTTGGCGGGGCTTCCACCCAAAAGAGTAAGCATGCTCATGTACCAAAACAAGTTGTACTACTGTGCCCAGGATGGCATATACATTTTTGATGAGGCAAGTCGTCGTTTTAAACCAGACCTTACCTTTGACAAACTATTGAAAACCCCCCACATTACTTTTGTAGCCCATGATACTACCCAAACTTATTGGCTCACCAAAAATGCCCGCACCAAACGCTGGATTCCTTATTATAAAACAGCCAAAGGTTATAGCCCTGACAGCCTGATACTGAAGCCAATATATAGCAAAAAAATCAACACAATTGACATTGACCCCAATGGGGTGTATTGGATTTCTACTAACGAAGGGCTGGTAAAATACAATGCGCGTGAAACACTCCATATTCAACAACAATTTAAAGTGCTGCTGCGCAAGGTGCAAATCGGACAAGACTCGGTGCTTTTTGCGGGAAATAAACTCACTAAACCACCTATACTCCCCCATACCAACAACTCGCTCACCTTTGACTATGCTGCTTTGTATTTTAACTCTGCTGATAAAAATGAATATAGCTATCAATTGGTGGGTTATGACAAACATTGGGCAAAATGGACCAATAAAACCCAAAAAGAGTATACCAACCTAAACGAAGGTACTTACACATTTAAGGTAAAAGCCCGCAATCTATACGGCATCACAAGTAACATAGCTACTTATGAGTTTACGATACTCCCCCCCTGGCACCGTACCTGGTGGGCTTATACGTTGTTTGCAGTATTGTTTGCCTTGAGCTTATTTGGTGGAGTAAAACTATATACCAACCGCTTGCGCAAGCAAAAGGTGATACTGGAGCACAAAGTGACTGTACGTACTCAGGAAGTGGTGAAACAAAAAGAAGAGATTTACGAACAAAACAAGGAGCTTTTACAGCAAAGCGAAGAACTACAGCAACAAAGTGAAGAAATTATGGCACAACGCGACGCCATAGAAGAATCTCATAAAATGCTCAATGAACGTAATTACCAGATTACCCAAAGTATTAAATCAGCAGAGACCATTCAGGCGGCTATCTTGCCATTTGCCGATCGGCTACAGGCTTTGATTGGGGAGCATTTTGTGATTTTTCGTCCGCGAGATGTAGTATCGGGTGATTTTTATTATATAGAACAGGTGGGCAATATTACTATAGCGGCGGCCATTGACTGTACTGGGCACGGCGTACCAGGAGCCTTTATGAGTTTGATTGGCTATGCATTGCTCAATGACATTATTTATGCCCAACAAAAAACCAACCCCGCCCAAATATTGGAAACCCTGCGTCAAGAACTACGCAACGCGCTCAAACAAGAACAAACTGGCAAACAACACGGCATGGATGTAGCGATGGTTACTATAGAACCCCAAAACAACACCAGTATACAAGTACATTTTGCCGGAGCCAAACGCCCACTTTGGTATACCACTCCTGAAGACGATAAAATACAGGTAATAAAAGGCAGCAATGTATCTATAGGGATTGACTACGTGGAAGGCAGAGTAATTACCAGCCAGCAACTATTGTTAGAAAAAGGTTCGGTGCTGTACCTAAGTTCTGACGGCTTTGCCGACCAAAACAATCAAAACCGCAAAAAATTTGGTACAAGGTCGCTTAAAACACTGTTAGCCCAAAACAAATCACTTGCCTTACCTCAGCAACAATCGTTGCTTGAACAAGCCCTGGATGAGTTTATGCAAGGCACCGAACAAAGAGACGATATCTTACTGATAGGCATAAAGCTATAATACATAAGCAAAACCGTTAATAAATACGCATAAACATTAAACATCAAAATAATATTTCACGTTGCATCATTATTGCTAATCATTTACAGTTAAGTATTTGGTGATAGTTTGGTTTTCGCCAACTATAGAGCGTTTCTTTCCTCAACTGCTAGATTATTACTTCCTTTCCTATACGCCTTATTAATAAGCTTTAGTTATCCCACAATATAATTGACTGGGTATGTTGTCCCATGCCTGTTCCAATGATTTGACAGACGAACTATGATTAAAAAACAACATTTCATACTGCTATGGTGGTTATGCATAGCCCACTTAACCTCAGCTCAGGTAAACACCCAACAGCAAGGCAAACCAATTATACAAAACTACAGCGCTAAAGAGTACAACAGTCACCAACAGATTTGGTCTATGGTGCAAGACAAGCGAGGCTTTATGTATTTTGGAACCGATGAAGGTTTGGTTGAGTATGATGGGGTAAGCTGGCGACAAATTGCTACCCCCAACAATAAAAGGGTGAGGTCGCTTGCGGCAGATAAAAATGGGGTGGTATACCTTGGGTTGTCTGGCGACTTTGGCTACCTGGCTCCTAACAAAAGAGGGTACTTGGCCTATCAATCTTTACTACCTGATTTGCCCAAAGACAAACGCCGTTTTAGTGATATATGGACCACAGTGGCTACTCAAGGTTGGGTACATTTTATTACTATGACCAAAGTGTACTCTTACCGGAATAACAAATTTGTTAAAAGACATGAGTTTCCTGAAAAAACCACACTTTTTCCAGGGTTTAACATCGACGATACCTGGTACCAACCACACACGAATGTGGGCATTGATGTGTTAAAAGGGGAAGTTCTAAACACTATCAAAGGATCTGAAAAAGTAGGGAAAGGGCAAGTATTTTCTATGTTGCCTTACCCAGGGCAGAAGGTGTTGATTCAAGAGGCAAACACGGGCTTTTGGTTATATGACAAGCGCTCTGCTACATTTACCAAGTTTGACTCAGAGATCAACCACAAAAAGTATCTTATTTACTGTAGCACCGCACTGCCCAATGGTTGGTTTGCGTTTGGCACCCGAACCCATGGAGTGCTATTGATGGATAAAGAGGGGAAATTGCTAAGTGTAATTAATCGAAACAGAGGTTTGTGTAACAATACCATCTGGAGCATTTACCACCAAAAGGGTACCCAAAACCTATGGGTGGGCACTGACAATGGCATTGCCAAGGTGATGTATGATGTTCCAATGTTACAGTTTGACGCATCTACTGGATTAGAAGGGGCCGTTATTGCTTCGTGTCGGTTTCAGCAAAAACTGTATGTATCTACTACAGTGGGGGTATTTCGGTTAGACCCAGAGGGTTTTACCAGAATCAAGGGAATCAAAGGACAAACCATTAATTTTACTATTCATCAGCACCCCGACACCGGACAACGACAATTGTTGGTAGGGAGTTCACAAGGCTTGTTTGCCATCAAAGGCAATATAGCTCAGCTATTATTTGAAGAACAAGTAGTTATTAAGTTTTTGCCTGACCGACAACAACCTACCAAGGCTTATTTAGCTCTATTGAACGGGATAGGCACCAGGGTATACAAGCAGGGTAAATGGCAAGTAGAACAAGCATTAATGGAGGGGTTGAAGGATCCCCCATTACAGATGATACAGGATAAAAAACAGCAGCTTTGGTTTGTTACCCATTACAAAGGAGCAGGGTTGGTAAAGGGTAATAAGGTAACCCTATTTGACTCAACGGCTGGTCTGCCCACTCAAAAGCTAAATATGGTCTCTTATAATGGTAAACTGTACTACACCACCCCAAAAGGCATTTACTCGTTTGATGCCAACAAACGTTGTTTTGTCCGTGATTATAACATCAACCAACATTTGGGTTACCACAAAAAACAAGCAATTGCGTTTGTTGAAAACGATTCTACCCAAACCTATTGGCTGGCACAAGACACTCAATCAAAAACAAACTTGATTTGCAAGAAAAAAGGCAGTGTCTTTATACGAGATACGCTTACGCTAAAAGCATTGTACGAAAAAAAGGTGACAGGGGTAAATAGACTTCTTGCGAAAGTGTTTTAAGCAGCATTTGCATTTACGAAAGTAGCAATCAGTGTCGCTCTTAGACCAAA
>NZ_CANLRP010000232.1 GCF_947493425.1 uncultured Microscilla sp.
GCCGCGTTTTTTGACCTCGCCTGACCAAAAAATATTTCCTTAAACTATAGAACTTTATTTTTGCATCGTTCCTAAGGGGTGTATGCTAACAAACTTAACCATTATTATGACATTGAGAAATTAAAAAGCAAGAATATTTGTTTGAAAGAAGGGGATAAAATGGAGACATAAGGCTTACAAAAGGCAGGTACACTTGGGCTTCGTGGTTATTTTGATGTAAGTAGAGAAAAAGGCAAAGCCGCATAAAGCTTTGCCTCCTGGCTGTTGTACATTTAATACCCGGCTGCCTGCCCGTCTTTACGCGACTCAGAAGCCCCATAATATACCTTGTTTTTGGCGTCATACATAATGGCCTGGTAGCCACCATAAATACCTCGGGCAAAACCTACTTTGTGTCCCATTGCCATTAATTTACGAATGGTACTGTAGTCAAATCCGCTTTCTAACCTTATTTCGCCTCTCCCCTTTTTGGCAAACCCAGTAGGAGTGGCAGATCCGGTATGATCCATACGTGGGGCATCACCTGCTTCTTGCAAATTCATTCCAAAGTCAACCATATTCATCACAATTTGGGTGTGTCCTTGTGGTTGAAAATCTCCTCCCATTACACCAAAGCTCATAAAAGGTTGTCCATTTTTGGTGACAAACGCAGGAATAATGGTATGAAAGGGGCGCTTACCCGGAGCATAAGTATTGGCTTGCCCTTTTTGCAAAGAAAACAATTCTCCCCTGTCTTGTAACATAAAACCTAACCCTGGAGGTACCATACCCGACCCCATGCCTCTATAGTTGCTTTGAATCAGTGATACCATGTTGCCGTCTTTGTCAGCAACAGTCAGGTAAATAGTTTCTCCTTTACTTATTTTGCCTGCTATAAAGTTGCGCCCTGCACGTTTGCGATTGATCAATTTACGCCGTTTGGCGGCATACTCTTTAGAAATGAGTGTTTGCAAGGGTACCTTACTGAACTGCATGTCAGCATAATATTTTGCCCGGTCTTCAAACACTAATTTTTTGACCTCTGTTACCAAATGAATGTGCTCAGGACTACCAAAACTAATTTTACTAAAGTCAAACCCTTCAAGTATATTCAACATCTGTAAAGCAGCAATGCCTTGTCCATTGGGTGGTAGCTCCCATACATCGTAGCCCCGATAGTTGACAGACACAGGTTTTACCCATTCAGACGAATGACTGGCCAAATCATCATAAGACAAAAAACCTCCCTGTGACTTGATAAAGCGGGCAATTGTACGCGCTACTTTGCCTTTGTAAAAACCATCCCGCCCTTTTTTAGAAATGATACGATAGGTATTGGCAAGCGCTGGATTCTTAAAGATTTGCCCTTTTTGAGGCGCCTTACCGTTGATGGTGTAAGTTTCTTTGATATTGGGAAAACCCTTGCCCAGATAAAATGGAATAGAGCGATTCATATAATAAGCAATCAATTCGGTGACAGGAAACCCAGTATCTGCATAGCGAATTGCCGGATTGAGTATAGTGGTCATTTTGAGTTTGCCAAATTTTTTGTGCAAACTAAACCAGCCATCTACTGCACCTGGCACACTTACCGGGAGCGCTCCATGCGAAGGAATTTTCTTGAAGCCCTTTTTTTGAAAATAATCAAGGGTCAGGCTTTTAGGAGAACGCCCGCTGGCATTCAGCCCGTATAGTTGTTTGGTTTTGGCATCCCAGACAATGGCAAATAAATCGCCCCCAATACCGCTTCCGGTGGGCTCCATCAAACCTAGGGTAGCATTGGCGGCTATGGCAGCATCAACGGCACTGCCTCCTTTTTTTAAAATATCTAAAGCTACCTGGGTAGCCAATGGATGGCTGGTAGCAGCCATGCCATTTTGGGCAATGACCTCAGACCTGGTAGCAAAATTTTTACCTGTGACCCGGTCTTGTGCTTGTGTGTTTGGCAACGAAAAAAACAACAACAAAAAGCTAAATAAAAGTGTAGTGAAGTGTCGCATAAAAAAAAACAGAAAAATATATAAAAGATTGGGTTACCTTTGTCTTTCAAATTTATTATTGCTCAAAGGTATGATAATGTCGATTGTAATTATTAACAAATAATTGTCAATATGGTTGATAAATCGGCACATAAACGCCCCAAAAAGGTCGTGCACATCAACTACCTTTGTTTTATTTTGTATTTAATTATTAATCAAATCAAAACTACACATCGTTATGAAATTTTTAAATGGACTCTTGATTATAGCAGTATTTGCTTTTGTAACTGCTTGTGGTGGTGGTGCCAACACTGGAAACACTGAAGGTGACACTACTAGCACTGCTGAAACTAAAAAAGATGGTGAAAGCACTGAAGTAAACAAAGAAGACGAAACTAAAAAAGAAGACCAAAACGCTCCTAAAGTTTTGTTAGTAGCCCAAAAGTGGGGATACGATGTGGATGCTTCTGTAGGTATGTTGTCTGAGGAAGACCAAAAGAAAATCTCTGAAGAGCAGAAAAAAGCAATGAAGGGAATGTCTATGGAATTCAAAGCTGATGGTACTTACGAAATGGCTTTAAACGGTGAGGCTAAAGAAAAAGGTACTTGGACTATGAGCGAAGATGGCAAAACCATCACTACTAAAGAAGAAGGTAAAGACAAAGAAGTAATTGCTAACCTTAAAGAAATGACTGCTGAGAAGATGGTTATTGAAATGAAGGACGGTGAAAAAACTGAAACTTTTGTAATGGTTAAGTTTGTAGCGCCTGTAAAAGAAGAAGTGAACGCTGAAGGCAACAAAGAAGAAACTAAAAAAGAAGAAGTAAAAACTGAAGAAAAAAAGTAAGCTAAAGTTTACTGATTTATCTTAGGAATGGTACCAAAATAAATTTACATTCTTAATCTCATCTTTTGAGGCTATACTTTGTTAAAAAATAGCCGAATAGCGCTGCTATTAGCCAATTTTTTGCCGCGTCTAGCAACAAAATATTTTATTAAACTATAGAAATTTATTTTTACACCATTCCTTAGGAATTTCTTTTTAAATATTTTGAGCCCCCCTCTTAAGCAACCTTAAGAGGGGTTTTTATTTTTATTACCCTCACATTTTAGTAAGTTGCCCCACATCAACTAAACTTAAGCTCACATGTTTGCCCCCCTCTGGAACTCTTCTGATATTACCGAAAGGCAACAAATCGCCTTACAAATTGCTGACCTGAACCCTGATTTCGCTAAAGCATACCAACAACTCAAACAAGGACAGGTGTACACCACTGCGGTAACTCGTGGATTTGTTGAGTGGCAGCTTCCCAATAACATGACCCAAGAGCCTCACTATTGTTTGGTGTTTATCCCTTACCACTATACCCCTACCCAAAAATATACGGTCAAAGTATTTTTACACGGGTTGGTAAGCACAAAAAATAAGCAAGGATGTATACACAAGTTTATCGACACGCAAGCAACCACCTATGAGCACCGCAACTATATTTCAGTGTATCCGGCGGGTTTCAAAACCTCTCCTTGGTGGGCAGAAAGTCAGCTCGAAAACCTGGCAAATATTCTGGGCCAACTAAAACAACAATACAATATTGACGAAAACAGGGTACACCTTGCCGGAATGTCGGATGGTGGTACAGGGGCTTACTATATGGCCAATACAAACCCTACGCCCTGGGCAAGTTTTTTTCCTTATTTGGCAAATATTGCCGGGCTCAACACCTTAAGCCAGCGCCAAATCTATGTGGCTAACTTCAAGAATCGCCCTTTTTTGATTGTAAATGGAGAAAAAGACCACGTATTCCCGCCCAAAATTGTGATACCGTATGCAGAGCTTTTGCGTAAAGCAGGCATTGACATGGATTTTTATATGCTCGAAAATGCAAGACACGATATGGATTGGTTTCCGGCAATGAAAAGTAAAGTCATAGAGTTTATCAACACCCACCCAAGGCAACCCTTACCCGATCAGCTTTATTGGGAAACAGAAACAATAGATAAACACGCCCGTGTGCATTGGCTCATCATCGACAAACTGACTGAAGGGTCGGAAAATACAGATCGTTTGGTCAGTGTGAACACTATCTTGAATTACCGAACTCCCATGTTTAGGCGAGACAAGATATCGGGGCGGATACGTGCCCAAAAAAATGACAATGAAGTAGTGCTGACCAGTGACAATGTAAGTGAGGTTACCATTTTATGTTCGCCCGCTCATTTTGACTTTGCCCACCCCGTTAGAGTTATTGCTAATCAAAAGATTGTATTCGATGGAACACTTTCACCAAGTATTACTACTTTGCTTAAGTGGCACGCCATAGACAACGACCGTACGATGTTGTTTGGGGCAGAGATAAAAGTGAAAATCGTTTGAAAAATGCCTTATTGCAACAGGTATAGAGTGCTTACCAAGCCACCCCCAGGTTAAAAGAAATGTCTGCTCCGGTCGTATTGTCTTTGCTCACAAGGTAAGTAAGAGCACTAGAACCTACTCCCAAACGTACAGGGCCTGCCCTAAATGAAAAGTAGCCTGACATAGCAAAAGGATTGTGTCCCCCAAAACTGGTAGCAAGCCCAAAGTTGGCAATGGTAAACAAATTGAGGTTATAACCCAATTGCATACTCGGACGACGGGTGGCTGTACCCAATTCGGTGAACCCTTGTATATAAGTAGCATAAAAATGGTGCAGGTTAAAACTGCGTCCTTTGCGGTCTTTGGCAGGTATTTTATACTCAAACTGTAAGGCCAGGCGCATAGGCAGTGCCATATTAAAGTTGTTTTGAGTAGGTGTGGGGGTAAAGCGTGCGGTCAGTGAGTCGACAAACGATTGGGTACTGTCGGTAAGGTTGTTATTCCCTACCCCCAACGTAATGGGTACTCCCTCAAACGTAAATTGGTCTTGTACAGCATAGTTGAGCGTTTGCTTGGTATAACGTACCATCCCTATGTCCAACAAACTTGCGGATATTGAAACTTTGTTTTGAAACGTAAAAGTAGCGCCAGCGTCAAAACCCAAACCACGCCCACGCACGGTTAAAGGATTTGCGGGGTTTTCTGCATCCACTACCGGGTTACCGTCTGCGTTGATCCTATCATAAGGCAGTGCCCCATTGAGTTGATAGTCTATGTCAAACCCCAAACTACTTCCATCAGTAGCGGTTGTCATATTGCCCGAAAACCTTGACGTACGAAAAGCCATCATTCCTTCCAATACTTTGATTCGTCCTCCTATGCGTAGGGTCATTTCTTGAGGGCGGAGTTTTTCTTGAGTAAAGCCAATTTTGGCACGTTTTCCAATGCGAACAGGGGCCGCAAAACCAGCGACAAACTCCCGAAGCCAAAAACCAGTTCCTCCTACTCGCCCCAGGTCTACCGTTTGCCCGGCAAACTGCTTGTTGCCCTTCCAGGCAAACTGTGCCAGGGTTTTAGACAAAAAGATATTCCCTTCCACCCGTTCGTTTATTTCTGCCGATATGGTAAAGCGCTCTATATAAGAATCTTCGGGCTGGCATAATGCTGTAGGAGTACGCATGCTATAAGCAGGTTTTTTTCGTACAAATTTAATGGCCACTCCTATGGGCTGTACCTGGAGCCCAAAACTCGCCCGGTTTGTTCGATTGAGTTGCCCCAAACGCTCTTCTATTTTTTCATTTACTTCTTCAGAGGTCAGGTTGCCCCCCAACAAGCGCTCTACTTCGCCCATACTCGTAATATTGTTCCCAAACCATCCATAAGCATTGGCCAGGTTAATTTGTACACGCTCTGAGCCTAACCCCAGCTTACTGGGCTGATAGCGTGCGCCTTGCAAGGTAAAGTGACTGCCATAGGCTGCAGCAGGATTGTTTTGCGCATTTGCAACCGCACAAAAGACCCAACCCCATGCCAAGGTGCATAATAGTAAGTATATTTTTTTGGACATCATCATCGGTGATTTATAGAAAGGTAATTGCCTCATGTTTGTATAAACTCTAAGTAAAATGGAAAAAATAAAGTATTCCAAAAGGACAAAATATTTGGTGGGAGGACGAGCGAAAAAATATTTGCATAGCCAAAGCTATGGAACTATTTTTTTGCGAAGTACCCCCGCCAGAGATACCGTTTTATGGATTAGGTTATTTTTGTAGTTTTACTAATTGCTAGAGTCCTAATTTTTTAATTTCACTTTTACATCTGCTATGAGCTGAAACTTATACATAGTAGCACCATCGATGCGTACACTATTAACCAGCCCATTGGTATTGAACCCGGTTGTAAACTTTATATATTTAGTATTGCGTAAATTATTGAGTAAGGAGGTAGAATTTACACGTACCGATAATGTATCGCCTGCGCTAATAAGTGATGGTACTTCGAAAAGCGAATCAATGACTGTAGTTTGATCATCGGCAAGAAAGTACGCTTGTACGGCAAGGTTTAACGGGGTTTGATTGTCGTGTTTGAGGATCAAACTGCCTTCCAGGTTTTCTACTTCGCTGCCCAACCCCAGGTCAAAATTGTCGATGGTTTCAAAGCTTGCCGATACATTGGGGGCAAGCGTAATGGCAGTGATTGCTGAAATTTGTAGTTGAATATTCATGGTAAGGTCGCTAATGTTGCTAAAATCGACATTTGACCCTCCGGGCGATTGTATATTTTCTATGCCTATTTCCAGGTTTGAGTTCAGTGTAGTATTGAGCACTAGTTCGCTAAAAGAATAGCTGGCATTAGGCGCCACCTCTTGTGTAGTCGTATGGGTAATCAAGGCATTGGTTTCGCCTTGATTGCGAAAAACGATGCGCATGCCTGCTGACAGTGTCACCGGGAAAGGGTTACTAAAAGAGGCACTGATTTGTACGCTGTCTATTTCTACCGATTCAAAAATCAATGCATTGTTTGCATCTGTAATGGTGTAAGCACGCTTGATAGAATCGATGGGGCCAAAAGCGGGCACTACTGGCACAGTGCCACTGTAGCCATCCAGCCCTAATGAACTGGCAGGAATGGCAATAGAAAAGTCTACATTTTGGATGTTGGGCTGCTGAAGTACACCCATTGTTCCCTTTACAATAGGGGCAAGAATATCGGGTTGCCAATCTAAGGTAATGTCCTGATTGTTGTTGAGGTTGCAAGCGGTAATTAAGCTACCCAGGGAGCCAAAAAAAAGCCACATACGAATATACAAAAGTGCGTGTTTGGTATGCATTGAATAATATTTAGTGAATCATTTGATGTCTTACAGTCAACGGAATTAGCCATCTGAACGCCACCCAAAACCAATCACTTTTGTGGTAAAATTTGTGACTATCTTTAAAATCCTGTATCTTTTTGAAGCGAATAGTGGGCGATGATGGGTCAAAATATCCGTTGAAAATAATGTTGCCTATTGTAATAAGCCATCAATCTTATTTTGTAACCTTCTAATCACCTTTTTATGTTCTTATTCAAAAAAGCCCAAACCAAGCAAGCTTTAGTGCGGGTGGGTGCAGGCGGTACTGTCATTAGCTTTGATCAAATACAAGTTGTCCCCTTTTTTCACCGTCTCACTATTATTGACTTGTCTTTGCAACGCTTGTCTTTACATTTGAGCGAAAGTCAGGCAATTTTATGCAAAGACTTTATCAAAGCAGACGTAAAAGTGGTATTTGATATAAAAGTGGGTGCCAATCCAAGTTATATTCAAAATGTGTTTCACTCTTTTGACACTGATCAACTCACTGACCCCACCTATTTGGCACAATGGTTTTTGCCCCATTTTGAGCACGCATTGCGGGTGGTAGGGCAAACAATGGATTTTGAGGACTTGCGTAGCCAGCCCGATAAACTGAGGGATATGGCACTGGAGGTCATAGGGAAAGACTTGTCAGGGTTTGAACTAGAGGATATGTTAGTAGAAAGCATTGAGCGCACTTTCGTTGATTTTTATAATGAAGAAGATTACCTAGAGCAACAGGGCAAAGCCAAGGCTAAACAGCTTGCCATGAGAGCGCCCATCAAGGAAGAAAGTGTGGGTGGTGAGGAAGCTGATGCTTTATTACATAAAAACTTAATGGCTGAAGAAGCCAGACAAGCGCTTGAAGTGGAACTGGTAGAAGTTGAAATAGCACAACAACTTGAAATAGCCCGTTTGGAAGCCGAAAGACAGGTAGAGTTGGCGAAATACACTACTAAAACTGAGCAGAACACAGCGGATAAAATAGACTTGGAATTGCAAAAAATACGTGCACAAGCACAAGAAGAAAAACAAAAAATTGAGCAGTTGCAAAGGGAAGCTGAACGAATAAAGGCAGAGAAAAAAAACGACAAAAATAACCTAAAACCTTAAATATTATTGCATTTATGCCACTTACAGTTGTACTAGTGATGGTAACTTTTGCCTGCTTAACTCTCATGGGCACTGTACTGCTATACGCTCAGTGTATAAAAATAGCCCCTCCCGGTTTTGCCCTCGTTCGTACAGGAACCAGTGGGAGTGTGGTTTCTTTTAGCCGAATAATGGTATATCCTGTGTTTCATAAAGTAGAATACTTGGACATACGTTATAAGAATTTTAGCATTATTTGTGAAAACAACGAGGGGGCTACTTGCGCTGACAATATGCGAGTAAATTTACACTTTAATTTTGTAATGCGCGTACATTACTCAGAAGATGATATCATTAAGATTGCTCAAAATATAGGCTGCCAACGAATCGGACAAATAGAGACCTTCCGACAATTATTTGAAGCAAAGTTTTTAGACGCAATCAAAACCGCTACCCGGCAATTTAGCTACGAAGACTTACTCAAAGAAAGGGATGCCTACAAGTCAGAGGTGCTCAGCGCAATTGGTGGAAATTTGAGCGGCTTTATTTTAGACAACTGTAATATTACCCACATTGGGCTTACGCCTCGGCAATACCTTGATCCTAATTCCTTGTCGGGCGCCAAGGCGCTTAAAGTACTGACAGAACGCTTCGCAGAAGTACATAAGGATGTAAGTGTACAACAATCACCACAAACTGCTGCTACCAATGCCAGAGAACAACAGTTTTTGCTGGAGTTTCAGCAGGGGGAAAATGAAGCCATTCATCAGGCACACATTCGTTTTTTGCGTGAGCAGGGCGCACTCGATATTCGTTTGGTATCCCTGGAGGTAAAGCTCGAAGCTGAAGTTTCGCCCGATATTCGCAAACGTTTGCAAAAGCAAATAGAAGATCTCAAGCGCAAACGCCAAGACTTGAAAACGCAATTTGAAGTAGAAAAAAAAAGCATCAAAGTACGTTATCAGCGCAAGCTATTGGCCGCTAAACGTAGCCATGAACTGCCCCCTGAAAAACAGTAAAAGATACAAGCCTGCCTAAAAACCTCCAGACAGGCTTGGCTTATATAAAAAAACTTCCCCGCTATCCCTTCAACCACCCATATTTGGCTTTAAACTTTTCGGCTTGTGTGGGATTAATCATTTGCACAAAAGCCAAGTACCCCTTGCCATAAGCGGTGGCATCTTTGCCCAATTGTTTGGTCATTTCAGCCGCTCCCTTTTGTTCGTATTGGTGCAAAAATGCCCTAAAGTTGCGAATATCACGGCGCGAGATTCTTATTTCATCATTGTTTACCACTACCCCGGTTACAGTTTGGCGTTGGTGCCCTCGCATCACCATTGTTTTGTCTGGGTGAACTACAAAGTTTTCTTCGCCAATGATCTTTTTAGATAAGCCTAGAATATGCTTCAGATCAGCCTCTTTGTTACTGCTCGAAAACACCATGTCATCGGCATAACGAGTATATTTCCAATCAAGTTTATCACCCAACTTACTCAAACGATTGTCGAGCTTGCGACAAATCAGGTTGGTAATGGCAGGCGAAGTGCAAGCCCCTTGGGGCAAATAACGATCGCCCAATGCCACAAAATATTGTTTTCCCTCTAGCTTGGCGCTCAACCGGAGCGCATCGGTGCACATGAGGGCAAACACCGAGGCTATGCCTTCGTTGTAGCCAAAAGACTTGAACAACCCCTTGACTCTGCCAAACTTAAGCGAGGGAAAGAAATCTTTCAAGTCTATTCTGATGAGTACTTCGGCGTTGAGGTGAAAATTAGCGTTATCAGCAATTGACTTGCCTGGTCGAAAAGCCATGGCTGCTTCATGACACTCTATTTTGCTCAAAATATTTTCCAAAATCCATTGCTGCGCCTTGCGGGTTTTGGGTTTGGGCGAGGCAATGCTCCTAAAACCTCCCTTGCGTTTGGGAATCTGAAAACGGCTATAATGATCAATAGAAGCAGCCTTGCGGTGATAAGACAACCACAAAATATCGCTTTGTGGCATCGCCATCAACTCCGACAAATCACGCACATTATTTACTACGGGCAAACCCGCCTCTTTGAGTTGGGCTTCGTTGCCGCCTTCAAACTTGAGACCAGCAGATACCCCCTCACCCAGGAAATAAGGCGTATCTTTTTTGCGCTGGGCAATTTCGGCTTTGCGTTCTTTTTCTTTTTGTGCTTTTTCTGCCTTTTTAATGGCACGTGCCGCCTTTACCCGCTCAATCCGGTTCTTTCTAATTTCTTTGATCAGCGGTGTAATATCTTCCAGCCCCTCTAGTTCTTTGCTTAGCTTATTGAGCTCTTTATTGACCTTGTTTAATTCAGTATATCGTTGTTTGAGCGCGTCTAACTCTGCAGGCTCTAGCTTCAAAAAGCCCAGGCGAATCATCTCCTGAATCTCAAAATATTGTTTACCGACACTTCTTAACTCAGCCCGCCAGTTTGTCGTTGTTTGATTTGCCATGTTTTAGGTTTTTTATTGGTAAGTAGTTTCTTGGGAGATGCAAGCGTCAAGCAACAGGCGACAAGTGTTGTATTGTCCATGCCTGAAATAGGTTGACCTTGGGTTGACAATTAGACACTTTTGAACAAATTCAATTGATTTGCATTATT
>NZ_CANLRP010000233.1 GCF_947493425.1 uncultured Microscilla sp.
GACATCTCTCCAGAACAAGTCAATGATGCCCTAAACAGGTTTTCATTTGGTAACGAATAATCTGTAGAGTTTTAAGACTTGAGGTAAAATACCTACAGATTTTTCACGTGCGTTCAAAATGACATGATGGTTCAGGTTTCGAATTGTCCTTGCTTGCTTGGTTTTGTCGTTGCGAGGCACAAGCCCAATGCTTTCGAGGCTCCCAAGGGAAGGCGAGGTTGTTTCTACTCCAAGTCCTTTCTTTGTCCTTCTAATGCCCCTGATTACTAAGCCTTTTTTATATTTCTTCGCTTTACATTTGTACAATAGTCCATAGTATTTAGTCCGTAGTCCATAGCTGATTCGAGTAAATGTTTATCTTATTAAGCCCTGTAAACCGAGCCTGTAGCTCTGCTACGGCGAGCTCACCGAAGGTAATCACTAGTCAACTTTGGCTAAAATCACTGCGGAGTATTGTTTGTACCAAAGGATATTTTAAATGAATAGTGGTTTTTGCAAAAGTGAAAAGACTTTTGTTCTCAAAGTATACAAACAACAAGCCCCAAGTTGAGCCATTGTAGTTGATGCCATGCAACCAGTTGGTAGTTTTACTTGGGTTTTGTTAAATGTCAAGCTAAAAACGCACCTGGTGATGCCAGGTGCGTTTTTTTTTGGTGTTGTGGAGGTGTACTTGTTATAACCAGCTGTTTTAAGTGTTCCGAAGGACACTTGAAAACTATCAATAAAAAGAAGTCTTTTGACTTATCACTGGTACTTGAGGATTTTGTAACTGTAGTACCTAAGCATATCCAGGGAGTAAAATACCTACAGATTTTTCACGTGCGTTCAAAATGACATGATGGTTCAGGTTTCGAATTGTCCTTCCTTGCTTGCTTGGTTTTGTCGTTGCGAGGTACAGGCCCAATACTTTCAAGTATCCCAAGGGAAGACTTAAAAGAGCGAGGTTGTTTCTACTCCAAGTCCTTTCTTTGTCCTTCTAATGCCCCTGATTACTAAGCCTTTTTTATATTTCTTCGCTTTACATTTGTACAATAGTCCATAGTATTTAGTCCGTAGTCCATAGCGCTGACAAGGTTCTAGGGACTAGGTATAAGGTTCTAGGTACACCCTGTTCCACAAGTAACTACACTTTTGTATCACGCTGATTTTTAGCTATTTACAAAAAGCGTAGTTAAAAGCTGATTCGAGTAAATGTTTATCTTATTAAGCCCTGTAAACCGAGCCTGTAGCTCTGCTACGGCGAGCTCAACGAAGGTAATCACTAGTCAACTTTGGCTAAAATCACTGCGGAGTATTGTTTGTACCAAAGGATATTTTAAATGAATAGTGGTTTTTGCAAAAGCGAAAAGGCTTTTGTTCTCAAAGTATACAAACAACAAGTCCCAAATTGAGCCATTGTAGTTGATGCCATGCAACCAGTTGGTAGTTTTACTTGGGTTTTGTTAAATGTCAAGCTAAAAACGCACCCGGTGATGCCAGGTGCGTTTTTTTTTGGTGTACCCCCAGCTGTTTTAAGTGTTCCGAAGGGCACTTGAAAACAATCAACAAAAAGAAGTCTTTTGACTTATCACTGGTACCTTATCCTCTAAGTAAATGCACTATTTATTTTGGATGAGATTTGTTCTCTGACGAACTTCCTAGCTGTTTTAAGTGTTCCGAAGGACACTTGAAAACTATCAATAAAAAGAAGTCTTTTGACTTATCACTGGTACTGATGCCTACTTGAGGATTTTGTAACTGTAGTACCTAAGCATATCCAGGGAGTAAAATACCCACAGATTTTTCACGTGCGTTCAAAATGACATGATGGTTCAGGTTTCGAATTGTCCTTCCTTCCTTCCTTGGTTTTGTCGTTGCGAGGTACGAGTAACCACTTCGTTGCGTACGTCATTGCTTAAAACTGTAGTCTTTTAGCGTCTCATCTAAGCACTTGTAAGCTTGCTTCTGATGACCACTTGAGGTAAAATACATCATAGATCACCTTTTGGAGCGGTTGCTTACCCCAAGACAATAGATAGACGAGCCCAAAAACACAGCGTACCTACCCCTAAACCTTGTAGAGACAAGGGTTGTTGGCACTAGCCAGGGTCCTGTTTACTCGCTGACAAACCCTGGTCAATCTTGGGGTAAACTTTCGCAGGTGGTATCTACTTTTTGTCCGTTTGTTTTTGGCGGCTTTAGCCCATGGCTTGTATACCTTCACTAAATAAAACTTTTGAAGCAACGGCATTTGAGCAGTCACCTACAGTTTATGGGTTGACTTAGTTGTCGTATGCCATAGAAAGCTTACTTTTTAACCCCAAGAGACTTATGCAAACCACTTTTGCCCAATCGCCAATTTGGCAGTTAGAACGCCAGTATTTCGAAGAAGTAAACCTCGGTGCCTGGCAACAAAACGAGGTACCCCATTATATTACCAGTAACCCCTACATGGCCAAAACCTATGCCCACATGATCATGGGCATGTTGCGTGACTCGTTGGGGCAACATGACACCGATGAACCGCTCTACGTTGTAGAATTAGGCGCGGGGCATGGACGTTTTTCGTTTCATGTGCTGCGTGAACTCAGCCACCAACTGGCCTTATTGGGCATAGAACAGCCCCCCCTGGTGTATGTCATGACCGACTTTGTAGAAGAAATGCTGAAAGCCTGGGAGGAAAACCCTCGTCTACAGCCTTTTGTAGAGGCGGGGTTGCTTGATTTTGCCCGGTTTGACATTACTAAAGACACGGCGCTCTTTTTGCGGAAAGCCCACCGCGCCATTATGCCAGGGAGCATGCGCCGTCCGTTGGTGGTCACTGCCAACTACTTGTTTGACTGTGTTCCCCAAGACTTGTTTTATTTTGACCAGGGGCAGGCTTATCAAGTACTGACTACCCTCAAAAACTACGACCCAGAGGCTACCCAAAGTGCCAGGGAACAATTGAAAAACATTGACCTTGAGTATGCTTATGAGGCTATAGACGGGGCTCGTTTTGACAACCCCACGGTGCAAAAGGTGTTTGATAAGTACAAGGACACGCTCCAGGACAGCCACCTCTTGTTTCCTGAAGCAGGCATGCAGGGCCTGGAGCGGCTGAAGGCTTTGTCGCCTTATGGCATGCTGTTGCTTACTGCCGATAAGGGCAGCTATATGCTACAAGACTGGCAACAACGTCCAGCGCCTTACCTGGCAAGCCACGGTTGCTTTTCGCTGACAGTCAATTTCCATGCCTTGGGGCAGCATTGCCAGGCATTGCAGGGAGAGTGGCTTACCCCAACACTACCTCCTCACCACATCAATGTGTTGGCTTTGCTTTATTTGCGCAACCCCCTACACTACACCGAAGTCATTTCCAACTATGATATGCAGGTGGCAGATTTTGGTCCGGAGGGCTACTACAGCATCAAAAAACACATAGAAAAGCAAATCCCCGACCTGGCCGCCAAAGACCTGTTTGCCTACCTGCAACTGAGCCATTATGATGCCCGGTTGTTTTCTCAGTTTTTGCCCCGTTTACACCAGCTAGCCGAACACCTAAACCCCCGCCAAAGCTTTGCCTTGCTGCACATTATTGCACAGGTATGGGACGGATATTACCCTTTGGGCGAAGCCCTGGATTTGGCTTATCATATCAGCACCTTATTGGTGGGCCTGGGGTTTGCCCAAGAAGCCATGCAGTTTGTAGGCTTTTCAGAAGAGCTATATGGCACCAACGAAAGCAACCTTTTTATGAGGGCTTTTTGCCATTATGCCCTGGAGCAGCCAACAGAGGCGCATGAAGTGTTACAAAAATTGTTGGGGCAAAACCCCCACCACGAGTCAGCCAAACAACTGATGCAAGAGCTTATGGCTACTCAGAGTACCTAACAAGTGCTACCTGAAGTGGTGAGAGTGGGGTTTTTACCCACTCTCTTTTGGCTATACTGGGGGAGGCAATCACAACACTTAAGCGAGCAGGTCTACTTTTGGTCTTATCTTAAGCCCCCTATTTTGCCCCATTTTTCCCTACATTCAACCCCATATAACAACCACTCTGCAAGTGGTTTAAGGTAAATGATTTAATATCTGCCTTCATCAAAAACATTGATATGACTACTTACCAAGAAAACTACCGCTACGACGCCAGCACCAACCTGTTGGCTTTGCATCATAGCCAAAATGGGACTACCCAAGAGCGAACCCAACCCGTGCGGACCCGCAACAACCGCCAACGGCTCTATACCTACGACGAGGCAGGCAACCAACTACGTACCGATGCCTTGGATGCGCTTCGTTATGGCGCTGACGGGCAAATTTGCTGCATTGAATGGCAACAAGGTGGCTATCGCTTGCGCGAAGATTATACCTACACCCAACCTGGGGTGCGTGCCCGCAAGGTGACTCGTACCTGGAATGCGGCAGGGATGTTGGTAGCTTTGGAAACAGCCACTTACATTGGACAGGTAGAAAAACGAGCCAGCTACCGAGGCGCGAACTTGAGCTATGATGGCGAGCATTGTACAGGCTACGCCACCCAACACCGTTGGACGGTGACCCGGATCAAAGACGGGCACGGGCAGGTGGGCATGCTCACCAAAAACGAGCTGACCGGAGAAGAAATCGTGACTTACAACGCCTTGAACCACTTGGACAGTAACGAGTTGGTGGTAGACGAAAACGGCAACGTGCTCCGCTATGCTAGTTATTTACCTTATGGCGAAACCCAAGAGGTGCTAGAGGCAAGTGAGGATGCCAAAAGCGAACTGAACTATTCGGGACAAGAACAAGATTCCACAGGGTTGCACTACTATGGCTATCGTTACCTGCAAGGCAGTAGTGGCCTTTGGAACCGCGCCGACCCTATCAGATTTGAGAGTGGGCAGTTGAATTTGTATGGGATGTTGGAGGGTAACCCAGTAAAAGGTAGAGATGAGATGGGGCTGATGAGTCTGACAAACAAGCAGTTAATGCTGCTTGTTGCGGGATATTTTAGGAGGAATAAAGCCGCTCGCCTTAAAGAACTATTGAGGCTGACATACCTGTATTTTCCCAGGGAGCGGGATGGTAAGCAATTACAAACGAAGGAAAAAAAATACAAGTATCAGCGAATAAGCGATATTAGTCGCGGGTATACAAATTTCTTTGAGTTCAACCACGTATACCAACAATTGGATTTGATACATGATATTCCCTACATTATTCATATGAACACCTATATGTATGGGGAGGCTGAGTCTTTGATTCGAAGAGTTGATCAGTATCACCGTGAATCAAATATTGCCGTGATCATAGGAATAAATGCCAGACAGGACAAAGACGTCAATATAAAACTCCATGAGAGCGAAATACATAAGCAGATGAAAAAACTTGGAGTGAGAGGAGGGGTATTTAGTTTCAAATGGAGTAAACCAAAAGGGAAAGGAGGAGGTTACGACTTTCCAAACATAGAAGGACGAGTGTTGGTAATGGAGCATGAAGTGGCAGATGCCATAACCCAAAAAGCAAGACAATTCACGAATAAATACCATAAGGGTTATCAGGTGATTCACCGTTGGTTGGATGATTTCACTACCAAGGATCCTTTGTTTTCAGGAAATAAGGGGAATAAAAAACTGAATCATCTACTGAATAGGATGCAGGATGGATATGCAGACATTGTACATGGAACCTATGGATTTGATGCAGATGATATGAAAAAATTGGTAACCAGCGACGAACTTTTAAAGTCTAAAAAATATGGAAAAGAGCTGGATAAGGACAAGGTGAAAAAACGTTGGGATAAGATAACGACAGATGCGGATAGTGAATTATTATTTTACGTCAAGAATATTATGGAGAAGCAAAACCAGACAGAGAAACGTATGCGTGAGAAGATGATGAAAAATAATGATTTGCCATATCCAAGCGAATTAAATATTCATTTTATATCAGAATTGTTAACAGAAAACTTGTTTAAACATATGCTGAGGGAAGCCAAAACTTTGGATAATGAAAAGGGGGTGCAGATGATGGAAGCAATTGTATTCGAAAAGGCAACAGGGCGAGCCAAAAGACGGGAGCTAGTAAAAGACTTTGTAACCTACAAGGCCATGAAAGGTCGTTATTTGAATCCAGTACTAGGGCCATTGGTAGGTCCGATAACACGAAACTTGTCAACTCAAAGCAATATGGGCGATGAATTTAAAGAAGCCCCCTTGTCAGATCAATCACATCTTAGCAAAGATGACTTTATGTATCAATTTACTAGACAAGCTGAAAGCCATAGAACGAAAAACACACGTAAGAAGCTAAACTTTAATTATGCAAACCATATAAACAGGCAGTTAGAGAACCTGAGAAATAGCCTCAGGTCAAGTCAAGCATTCAGATTCAATGACTCAGGTTTTGAGGTTATTAATGACTGGTATAAGATGGTTGATGGTGCTTATGGAAGAAATGCTAATCTGACTCTGGAGCAAGCGTGGCTTGATGATATTAAAAAAATAAGGAATACCAGGGAGTACCATAATGATAGCAGCAAACACACGATTAGCAGAATGCTTACGAATAAACATGGATGGATAAGAATGAAAAAAAGCAATACTCCTTTGAAAAAATTTCCTAAGAATCGCCATTGATTAGGGCTTAAAGTTCGACCTTGAAAAATTGGCTTCAATTGGTGTTGAAGCAGTTTTTTATGACATCGGGACTGCTCATTAAACTGTGTCAGTTAATTTTTTAGGAGAGCGAGGTTTTTACTCGTTCTCCAAATTTAATGTGAAATAACGGGGCTTCAGTTGGTGAAGGGTTGCGTCCGTTTCTGCTGAATATTATCCCATATAAATTGAGAGAGCGTTCATTAAACTGTGCTTTTTCAAAAAATGATCATTGATTATCAGTACTTTATATTTTTTTGACACAGTTATCTGAATGGACTCGCAAGAAGGTCTACTTTTGGTCTTATTGCCAATAGTTTGTTTTACTTTACATTTTCCTACATTTAGTCTTGATAAACAGCTACCTGACAGGCAAGCGCATCGCCTGCTCTCATCGACAATACGAATATGCTTACATACCAAGAGAACTACCGCTACGACGCCAGCACTAACTTGCTGGCTTTACGTCACACTCAAAACGAGACTACCCAAGAGCGAACCCAACCCGTGCGGACCCGCAACAACCGCCAACGGCTCTATACCTACGACGAGGCAGGCAACCAGTTGCGTACCGATGCCCTCGACCAGCTACGTTATGGCGCCGATGGGCAAATTTGCTATATCGAATGGCAACAAGGGGGCTACCGCTGGCGCGAAGACTATACTTACCTCCAGCCAGGGGTGCGCGCCCGCAAGATCACCCGCACCTGGAATGCGGCGGGGGTGTTGGTAGCTTTAGAAGCAGCGGCTTACATCGGACAGATAGAAAAACGAACCAGCTACCGAGGGGTGAACCTAAGCTATGATGGTGACACTTGTACGGGCTACACCACCCAACACCGCTGGACAGTGACCCGGATCAAGGACGGGCACGGGCAGGTGGGCACGCTCATTAAAAACGAGCTTACCGGAGAAGAAACGGTGACTTATCATGCCCTGAATCACCTCGATAGCAACGAGTTGGTAGTAGATGAAGCAGGCAATGTGATTCGTTATGCCAGTTATTTGCCTTATGGCGATACTCAGGAGGTGGTAGAAGCCAGCGACAAGAAAAGCAGCGAACTGGGCTATTCGGGGCAGGAGCAGGATGCCACAGGCTTGCATTATTATGGTTATCGCTACTTGCAAGGCAGCAGTGGCCTTTGGAACCGCGCCGACCCTATCAGATTTGCGAGTGGGCAGTTGAATTTGTATGGCATGTTGGATGGCAACCCGGTAAAAGGTAGAGATGTGATGGGGTTGTGGGATTACATAAAGTTTAATGGTAATGGTAATCTTGAAAATCTTGATAAAACACGTGAAAATATCCAGATGCTTAGGCTTCTGCAAAAGGTTGATGAAGACGAAATTTCGAAAAGGTTTCGTGGGGAATTTATCAGCGCTTTAGTGAGTTTGTTTAAAGCACAAAAGTTTACCCTTAACCAGTTTTTGGGACACTACACCGAGGAGAAGAAGCTGATAAGACAAAAATTACAGGATTACCAGACAAACGTAGACGATCCTTATACTGTCGCCATAGGGCGCGACCTTCCTAGACTTTTTGAATCCAAAGAGGAGTTTAAACTTAGATACAAGTACAAGGTATTGAGGAACTTAGATTCTTCACGTTCTTCCCATACTTATAGAAATCAGGCTCTTCAGGAATTGTTAAAAAATGATAATCATAACACAGGTCCTACAATAAAGGGATATAAGGAAGCTTTGCTGCGAATGGGAGTAGATGGCTCTAAAAATTCGATAGCAAAACAAATGTTTAAATATGGAAAGGAAGATGACTGGGATGATGCTAAAGGTATTGAAGGTGAAGAAGGAGAGAAAAAGTATAAAACACTAAAAAGGTGGTGGGAGCAAATGTATGGCCTAGCTGCCAACGATGACCTGAGAAGGGGAAGCGAAGATAAAGATCTGGGGAACTTCAAGCCAGAGTTTATACTACCTAAAAGTTCAGGAGTCATAGAAAGTAAGGTCCTACTCCCTGCCTATATTTTTCCGTTGGTTAGTCAAAAATCGGAAGGGGAAACCCCCAATGCAGATAATGCCAAAACGTTTGACAACTTTGGGGTGCAACCATACACATCGATTGATCTCTATAAAGATATCTATAAAGAATACAAGAAACTATTCGATGAAGCAGTAGCTAATGAAAATAAAGGTGAAGCTTTTATATACCAGCCCAACCCTGAGACCGCCAGAATGTATGCAAAAAAGGCAACAAATTATGTATTGTCTATATACGACATAGCCCCCTTTGGTAAAATAAGTTTAGCATTTCAAAAGCATAAATTGATAGAAAACAACAAAGAAAAACTTAAAAAATTTCCTAGGGTCTTTCAGAAAAATCTTAATGAATTATTTGTACAGCATAGAGATAATAAAGTCGATGGTAGCCCCGTATACACCGCGGCATATTACCAGGAGGAAAAAGGCGCTGGAATTAAATACTACCAGAAATTAAGTAAGGTAACCAAATACAAGAATTGGTGTCTTAAATATGATGGACAAACATACTGGGGCATAGGGCATCAGGTTATTAAAAATATGCTCAAAATTAAAAATAAAGATAAAAACAGCTTTAAGGTTTTAAAAAAAGCATTCCATAAGGGGTTAGGTGACCACATGGTCAATTTGAATAAGTTTGGACTAGGTGATTTCCCACACATGGACGTGCCCACCAGCACCTTTGTGCAAAGAAAATATATAAATGATTTTGTAAACAATAAAAAAGACGTACACTCAGGTTCAATACATATCCTAAGCATGCAATTTTTTCCCAAAATATGGGACCGAAAAAATAATAAGTGGAAGATAAGGTTTAAGATTATGGCAAGATGCCCTGGTTGCCACATCGGGAGCTTAGGAGCAAATGAGTACCCATTTTATGGCCATAAACATAAAAGTAAAACGACAATACACGAGCATTACGAGCTTTAATTTAGTAAAACGGAGAAAATAAAATAATCCAAATTTGGTGCAAAATTTTTTGTCAGGCGATTGAAAAACGGTAACATTCACAAAATTGTGTTTGTGAGTAACTTCTCAATACGTGTTATTTAACTGCCTATCAAGTATTTATAACGGCGTATTTATTCTCTTTTTTGAGGATTTGTTAAATCCATTTTTTATAAACATCTGATAATCAATGTTATACAAAAAAATGATTTAAAAAAGATTTACGTAATGAGTTCCACTTGTTATAAAGTATTGATTATTAATTTCTTATGGCTATTGAGAAGTTACAGGCTTTTGTATTAAGTTGTTAATAATCAATAACTTAGTCAGTTTTTAAATTACAGGCAGCCCCACATTAAACCGTGCCTGGAAATTACCTGATTTTTACATTTTACATCTTTGGTAAACAGAAAATAGGTAACTATCTGATTATCAAAGTAAATAAAAGTAAACATTGGCTTAACCGAAGTTTGGTAAAGTCAGCCCTTGTTTTTGCTTAGAATACAGGTTTGAACCTCATTTTCAGCATTAAAAAGGCATTTTACGCTCATACACGATTAAGTGTAGGACTACCCAGTTTTTAAATTACACGTGCGGAAGGTCGGCTGGATACTTATCTCTGGTGCAAAGGTAAAACAGGGTGCAAATGCTCTGCTTAATAACTGGGCAGAAGCGAAATGCCCGTGGAAACATTGATTGGTATTGTCCGGTAAGGGCTCATTCAGGGGACTGTGTCAGTTTATCTATTATTTAGGAGAGTGGGTAAAACCTCACTTTCCTTTGTTATTGCCTCAAGTTACGTAGATTTACTTTGTTGTTTTAACTTCTATTGTGAGACGGTTGTATGACTACATGAGTTATGCGACGCATCGCGTAACCATAAAAACCATCAAATGGGTAAGCAGACTCGGTATTTGCCTTAAACATCCTCATAAAGGCTCCCTTAGACAAAAGGTCTACCTTTAGTCTTGCTTCCTACACTTTATTTTGCCTTGGTTTTGCCTACATTAAGCCTTGATAAACAGCTACCTGGTGGCAAGTATATAGCCTGCACTCATCAACAATACGAATATGACTACTTACCAACAAAACTACACCTACGATGTTGGCACCAACCTGGTGCAACATGCGCACCAAAGCACGACAAGATACGCGCGGTGCCACCAACCCGTGCGCCGACGCAACAACCGTCAGACCCAATACCCTCTGGCTGTTTTAAGTGTTCCGAAGGTCACTTGAAAACAATCAATAAAAAGAAGTCTTTTGACTTATCACTGGTACTG
>NZ_CANLRP010000234.1 GCF_947493425.1 uncultured Microscilla sp.
ATCTGCCCCTTTCACGGGCAATTATTTTTCATCCCACTACTAAAGACAGTGGGCTTTCAAATAATATTTATCGTAAACAGGCAGGCTTCAACACCTACTTCTTTAGAGATAACGCTCTCTTATAATATTACAATGGTGCAGTTCGTGTCCTGGAATAATCAAACTAATCGCTCTTACTGACATTACTAAACCATTGGCAGTCCCTTTACTGTTCATCATTTGCTCGTTGAAATTTTGAAAAAGTAAAATAGTAGAGCGACGCACTGCTGCAAGTTCCTGCGCAATGCTCTCCATAGAACGTTCGCTGGCGTTGGCAGCAGACACATAGTCATTTTGCTCAAAACCTGGCAAATCTGTCTTATCTTGACGAGCAAAACGTAACGCACGATAGACAAATACTCGTTCGGTATCGAGCAAGTGTAACAATACTTCTTTGATTGTCCATTTACCTTCGGCATAACGATGATTTTGTTTTTTGGCAGGTAGGTTTCTTATCAATTTATGGGTAGCAGAGTGGGTATTTTCTAATATTTGGGTCAAGTCATCACCTTCTATCAAATCTATAAAAGGTTGATAGTAAGCACTGTATTCCTGAGACAGGGGTTTTTGTATCATGGGGTATCAGATTAAAAATTATGAAGTGTTTTTTAATGCTTTTATGAAAAAATTATCCACTTTTTCATATAATCTTACTTGTGGCATTTTCTACCCAAAAAAGTGTTAATAATTTTTCAAGAAAGATCGTTTTAGACATCAATAAGCTAATTTTTAGCCAATAAAAAAAACCTCCCTGGCTTAAGAGCCTAAGAGGTTTTTAGAAAGGGAAAGACATTTCCTGCCACTGTGAGTAATATAATAGAAGTACACCTGTTTAATAGAACTCTATTAGTTTTAATAAGCACTGTTATCGCAACAATGCCGTTAAAGGTGGCAGAAAGCCCTGTATGATATTTTAATATATGCTATCTGTTCTTTGTCAGCTTATTAGCAGCTGTATTAGAATATAAGTAGAGCCTCATCAAGGTTAAAGTTAATCTGGTAATAACGATTGGTATTGTATGATTTTGATTAAAAACACAATACTGTTAAGAGGAAAGACCTAACAATTATAGAATTATTAGGTCTTAAGACTTTGGCAATTAGCTTTAACTTTAAAACAAAGTTACACCTATTGATACACTTATCAAAAGACACTCACTTTGGAGCTGCTTTTGAGCAGTTATAAATGATAGTCTTTCGCACTTTTTTAAGCCTACTATTTTTGTTTACAAAGAAATGCTACCGTGAAAGTTTTAAGCCATAATTCACGTTTTATTAAAATAATATTTTGATAACATTCCAATAACCCTAACATATCAAGGGCGTTTAGCCCAAATATGCAGTAGTGGCAAGTCCCACGACATGCGCAAAAACACCCGGTGTGCGTTGCTCAATTCTGCGTTTTTTTTGACTCTTCTTATTTGTGGCATATACTGGTAACCTGCTCCTATAGTAAGTGGGGTATTTTTGAGTCCATAATTGATAGAAGCTCCTGGCGCCAACAATTGTTTAAAGGTCAGGTCATCGGGCAAGGTTTGGGTTTGGTCATCAAACAAACGGTAGTTCATCATTGCTCCTAAGTCTATGACTTGCAGAAATACTCCCAACGAGCTACCACGGTAAAACCGCTGGCGATTGTTTTTGGTAAAATAATCTTTGCTTGCCTGCCTTGGCTTACGGCTTGAAGTAAACCCAATGGTGTACTCTAACCCTAACGGGATGGTAAGCCCGGTATTGAGCCCCCAGGTATCGGTTTTTTCTAACAATTCGCCACTAGCATAATAGCCTGCATGAACAGTAATTGACACCGTGCGCAAAGCAGTACGTTTTTTAAGGTAACTACTAGAGGTAGCAATGACTCGCCCGATCAGGTCACGCATTTGGTTTACATCTTTAGCGTTGACTACCCCAATCATAAAACTGCCATACCGATCAAGCTTGGAAAGCATTTTTGCATAAGAGGTGTTTTGCTCAGATTGGTTAAGCATTTGTAACAAAATTTTACTCAAATTAGGAATGAGGTTGTTGTACTCTTTCTGATGGATAGACTTGTATACATCCAAGGTTTTTTGCAAAATACTTTCACTGCCTGCTCCCCCATTTGCCGTCAGTCCCTTACCATCGCGAGCCGCAGGGTTAAGCACCGAATGTGTCATTAACTTACGGTCAGCGGTTTGTAACAAGTTGGCAAAGTGTTGCATATAGTTGCCATACTCTTGGTCGTACAAACTTTTGCCTTTGCTTTTTTCAAACTCTTGTATTTGAATCAGCCCTTCATATACCGGTAAAATGTTATTGAGCAAATACCGCTTGCATTTGGTAGGGTGTGCCTCATTATTTACTGAAACTTTGGCTTTCATATCGGCAAAAACCTGGGGGGAAGTTTGATATAATAAGCCCACAAAAATACCCATTTGTGCTGCACCTAGCTGGTTAAACTGCTCAAAATTGATCCAGGTATTGCCTGTGGTATCACGCAGGCTGGTTTGCAATACATTGAGTTTGTGCAACAAGGTACCTACTTTTTGGTGGTTGCCATCGGGGTTCTGAAAATACTTCATGTCCAGGTAGTTCATTAAGTCTACCGGATGAAACTTATTGATAAGTTTAGAGGCAATGTCATCGCCCAATTTAAGGTGTTGGTATTGGGGGTTTTTCTGGAGTTTAAAAGCAAAGTCACTGGTCAAAAACAAGGCTTTAGAGGCTGCCTCACTGCGGGGAGTTTCTACATGTTGCACAAAGTTTTTGACAATGTTTTGCAAATCTTGGTGAAAGACTTCTTTCCACTGGGTACCCAACGCCGGAAAGCGAAACGGGTCGCGGCTTTTGAGCGCTTGATAGGTAGTAGGAAACAAAATCTGTAACTCACCTATTTTGCTTAAGCTTTTTTCGAAAGCATTAAAAAACGACAAGGTGACACCTTTTTTAAATTCAGCTGCAATGTATTTGCTAATGCCCTGATAAAAGTCAGCATTTTTGGTTCCGGAAAAGTTACTAAACTTTTTGAACGATGAAGGAATGAGTGAACCTATTACAGGTAATGACCCATCTACTGTTTGGGGGCGCTCAGCCTTAGATGAAGTAGCCAGTTTTTTCATGACCACCTTTAGCACAGCAACATTAAGTTTGTGCTGATAAAGACTAAAGGGTTTTTTAATAAAGTGAGTGACTAAATTGACCTGCTGTAGCTCCTGTGGCGTAAAGTATACCACATTTTTATACTGGTTGAGTAAAGCAATGTTTTTTTCGTTTTGGGCAAGGTACAAAGCATCATAAAAAGCATTTTGGGCAAATGCCTTGTTTGCCAGCAAACTCACCGATAAAATGAGCAGAAGTAAGGGTTTATTCATAAGTAAGATAGTTCTATTAAGACCGCATTATTCTCTGAAAAGTAGGCATTTCTGCCGAAAAGTTGCATAACCCAAGCATAATTTCACCATTCATAAACTCAAACTTACCTTTCGTGAAACCAAACCACTTTTGCAGGTTATCTTTAGGTACTTTTGCAGGTCATAAAAAAGCAGTTGAAAAACAGGTGGTTTTTCTTTTTAATGAAGATTTATTTTATCTAACTTAACAGCTTTAAACAGGTGATCAGAAAACTTGCAAAACCTATGCACAAACAAGACCACAACGACCTAACTAATCAACAGGAAAATACAATTCAACAGAAAGCTCAGGTTGACAAAAAGCAGCCAACACAACTTAAAAATCCTCAGGTTTATCAAAGCAAAAAAGGATTGAAAGGCCCTATACCAACCAAGCAAAGTCAACAACCTGACTATCAATCGCCACAAGGTAAAAAACCACCCATTCGGGCAAAGCACCGCCCTATACAACGAGCACCCAAAGGCTCACAAAAAACAAGTAATCAAAGTATACCTGAACCTATCAAGAGCTCGGCTGAAAAGAAAGGCAGTGTAAAACTGGATGATGTCAAATACTTTGAAAACTCGCCCAAACCTGAGGAGTACAATGCAGAGGCCATTTCTACCGGAGGAGAAGTACATACTGCTCCAGGTAAAAAACACCACCTTGCCCATGAAGTATGGCATGAGGTTCAGAAAAAGCAACACCGAGTAAAAACTACCAAGACAACCAAAAACCCTGTAGATGGTGTAAAGACGGTAAGCATCAATGATGACCCATCGCTGGAAAAAGAGGCAGATGACAAAGGGGCTGAGATTCAAAAAGAAGTAGGAGAGGTTACTCCTGTAAAAAACCCTTTATCTTCTGGTACCTCTTCTAAAAAGAAATCACCTACCTTAGAAAAAAGCAAGGATAACCTTAAGGGCAAGTCTAATGAAAAAGAACAACCCAAAAGTGATGAAGGGAAAAAGGTGGGCAAAACGTCCAGCAAGGAAACAAAAACTTCTGTTCCTTCATTGAAAGAGACACCCAATGGAGAAAAGAACTCCAATGATTCATCCTCTTTAACTACCGATTCTTCTACTGTATCAGGTAACACTACTCAGGAAAATATACCAACCACGCCTTCTTCAGAAAAAATCTCTAAAAAGACAACCAAGAAAAAGAAGACTAAAAAGCCTTCAAAAGGCGCTAAACAAGGCAATAGCGTTGTGCAGACAAACAATGGAGGGCAAGGAGAGCAACCTGACAACCAAGGCAAAAGCGAACCAGTAGTAGCCTCGGAAGCCTATATTAAATTTAAGGCAGTTGTAAGCCAACAAAAAACACACATTCAAACATCGCAAGAAAAACGTAAGCAAGACCTACTAAACAAGGGCGCCGCAGCCAGGCAAGCTATTCAAGTTGGCGTTGATGGGCAAACTCAAAGGATGAGTGCCAACTATGCCAAAGCAACTCAACAGGTACAGGAGGATACTCAAATACGTAAGGCTGAAATCACTAAAGATCGTGACGAAAAAACTGCTTTAATCACCAGTCAAACCTCTGCCCGACTGGAGGAGTTGGCTGCCAAAACAATTGAAAATAAAAGTAGGCTTACCCAAGCAGCAGAAGATAAAGCACAAGAGGTGTTGGCTATAGGAGAAAAAGAGGCACAAAGAGCCTTGAACATTACCCAGAAAAATAAAAACCGCCTGAGTAGTTTGGCAAGACTCAAAGTCAAAATCATTCAACAAGAAGGTGGTAGCCAAGACGAGATTGCGGGTTTTTTGGAAAACATAAGTAAGCTACAGCAAGAGTTACAAACCTCTGGCAGTGAAATAGCCTCTATTGCCCGCAGGGATGCAAAAGAAGCAGCTGATAAATTCAGGAACGAGGCAATGGAGATGTTGCCTGAATTTGACAAGTCTCATCAAGAAACCATTGCTCAAATCACTAAAGAAGATACAGGCGCCAAGCAAAACTTGCAGGATATGGCAAATAAAGCTTTTGCGCGGCTAGATGAAATAGCTGAGGGAATGTTGGCTCAACTAAAGAGCAGTGAGGCTGAACAAGTACCTTTGTTACACCAGGTAGCTCAAGGAGCCATTGCCCAAATAGATGAGGCCATTGGTATTGCTCTACAAACGTTGGATGAGCAAACCAGACAACAAATAGCAGCAATAGATACATTTGTTGCAAAATTTGATATAGCCAGTGGGTACAGTCCTATCTTTGGTGAGTTAGAAACTGAGGTAAACAACAAAGTACAGCAGTTTACCCAAAAAATGGACGATTATTCGGGCAGTGTAACAACAGGTATAGGCGAAGCTGCTACACAAACACAAAAAGAAGCCACGACTCAAGTAACAGCTCAGGAGGCGAAGCTGCTGGATTTGACCACAAAATACACCCAAGAAACCAACAAGATAACCCAAGAGGTGCAAACCCAAAGTACCGAACTGACAAAAAAACACGACACAAGGTTAAATGAGATCATAGTTGCGCTTACTACTGAGCATCAGCAATCGATCAAGGAAGCCGAAACCAAATGGTCTGCCGAGGTGAGTGATTACACCCAGCAAATAGCCGCCAAAGTAACCAAGGCATTGAACAAGCAAGACGATGCCATAAGAGAGTTTATCAGGGATTTGGAAAGTGAGGTAGGCAAAGGACAACAACGCAATGATGGTGAGTTGCTTCAAGGGTTTTTCTCTTGGCTTGCCGATGCAGTACTCTCGTTTTTTGAAGGCGTTTGGGGAATGATTGTGGGCTTTTTTGAGGCTGCCTGGGATGCATTGAAAGCAATTTGGGCGTTTATGCAAACTGCCTTGTTTTGGATCATCGTGGCGGTAGCAGTGGTGCTTATTATTATTGCTGCGGTGGTGCTTACTATTGTAACTGGAGGGGCATTTTTAGTCGCATTGGTTACAGTTTTAGTGGTGGTAGGCAAGGCGTTGTTGGTCATAGGATTAATATTTGGGGGAGCCAGTGCTGCTTACTCTTTATATTTGGCATTTACTACCGAGGGCTTGTCGGCTTACGAAAGAGGGAAACTATTTGGTAAAGCCTTGTTTGACATAGTGCTGATTGCCATAGATTTTGCCCCAGCGGTGAAGGCAGCCAAATGGTTTCAGTGGTTGGGTAAATTTGGACAAGTAACCGACCGGGTAGGCGATGTAAACACTGCTTTGCGCCTGATAAGAAAGGCAGACAGCATCGAAAATCTTTTGGTGGTGTTAGACCGGGTCAATGATGGACAACAGGCGTTGTCACTGTTATCAAAAACCAAAAATACGGCGGTGCTGCTTGAACTACTGGAAAAAGCTGGCAATGCTCAAAGATTGTCGTATTTATTGGGCAAAGTAGACAATGTGAAAACACTGGTGGCTTTGCTGGATAAGGTAAGTAATGCTGAAAAACTCCCTTACTTGCTCAACAAGGTACAAGATACTGAGGCTTTGCTGGCGTTGTTTGACAAGGTGGCAGACAGTGAGAAACTATTGCAGATGCTAGACAGAACCACAGACCTTAATCAATTGGTTACTTTGCTCAACAAAGCCAGCGACCCTGAAGCATTGTTTAAACTACTGTATGAAATAAGTGATGCGCAAAAGCTTTCGTTGTTGCTCAACAAGGTGAAAGATACCAAACACTTGACCAGCCTGTTGAGGGAGTTTACCAATGCAGACCGCTTGCTCAGGTGTTTGGATAAGGTAGTAGATGCAGCTCAACTGGAAAGGGTGCTTGCCGCAGCAGGCAGAGATACGGCTAAAGTAGAACGCTTATTGACCAGCTACGGAAGTGGGGCTCGTGTAGAAGCTTTGATTGCACTGGGGGCAGATGCTCATCGTTTAGACAGGTTGGCAAAACTACTGGATACATCTTTTCCTTACTTAAAAAGTACTCTCACAAACGATGAGATAGTAAAACTGGCTGAGGCCAAAATAATTGCTGGTTTAGAAAGTGCGCACCGCTCTGGGGTAAAAGGGTTACAAGATTGGATTACTTATAATGTACCTAAAGCTCCGCATGAACTGGAAGATGCTTTGCTAGAGTTGCAACAAGGAAAGCGCATGGCAGGAGAACATCCTAACTCAATAGTGAAAGTAGGCAGAGAAGTACATGCTCCTAAACGACCATCAGGCGACCCAATGCAAGAAGTAGATATTATTACCGAGAGCAGAAAAACAAGGACTGTAGAGAGAAGTGTAGAAATCAAGGTAATCAATAACCCCGTCTCAAAACCCAGTGACCTCAGCCCAGGAGTAACGCATGCTACCGAAAAAGCCATGGGTAGAATAAACGATGGACACCCTATTCCGGGCAATCTGGAAGCAATTGCACAAATAGAATTACAAGTGGGAGTAAAATCAGTAGGTAAAAAAAATCAATTGGAAATATTGGCAGATGGAACTGTAACTTTTATCGCAGGTAATGGCAAAAGAATTAGTAAACCACATATCTTTAACGATTTTGTTAACCATATTCCTAAAATCAACAATCACACTCTTTTAAGTAAATATACTTTGGTAGACAAAGCTGGGAATGTATTGGCAGTATTTGAACGCAGTGGTAGTACCTGGACACGAGTTAAATAAAGAAAAATGCAACAGATGATTCATATTTATGAAAAACCTTACCAATCTATTCGTTTGAAGTATCAGTTTCCTGAAGAAGCCGATCAAGTAAAACAAATAGATTTTGCCAAAAAAATATTGGAAGCGGTGTTCAAGCTGACTTTTTTTGAACCACTCAAAATCGACTTGCGGTTGGCTTACTTTGATCCTGAGTTTGATTCAGAAGTAACAGAAGAGGTACCTCAGGCTCCTTTTTGGATGTTGACACATGGCAACTTGGCAGAAAATGTAAAAGCAGAGGCGTATTGGGTCAATGAAACGATCACAAAAACAGACACCATTACTCACCCCAAGGCAATTGACTGGGTAACCAATGCCTGTAACGCCAATCCACCCCAAAATGGGGCATTTGTGGGGGTAAGTCAAATGATTTTTAGAACCAATCGTTGCATTTTGCCTGCTCAACATCAGCCCAAAAATGAGACTATCTCAGTACAAGAGCGTTCAAATACTTACCAATGCCCAATAGAGGTTAAAAATAACCAAGCATGGGTTACAGGTGCCATTTCCCCTTTTTCGTTGTATGCTCCTGTAGAAGTGACGGTATCTAAAGAGTATAGTGAAATCGAATTGGACGTATCATTTTACTGGAGTATTTATGATTTTAACGATTCAACTCAGGCAAACCTAGTCAATGCCCCCATTCAGGAATTAATAAAACAAGGTTGGTTGTTGGTATAAATGAACACCATTCAAACGTATGATTTTCCGGGCAGGCAAATTTGCCTGGAATACACTTTGCCAACCACTATGCAATCTCTTGAAGAGGTAACCAACATAGGTTTGGGCGCCATTGAGATGGTTACAAAGAATAATTTTGAGTTTTTCTGTGCAGATATCACGCTCGGTTTATTTGATCGCGAGCTGTGGTATCCTGTGGAAGATTTGTCCGAAGCATTTGATACTTGGATGCTTAAAACCAGCCATATTCCTGAGCAAATAATTTGCAAACCATTTTATACAAGGCAACAGTTGAAAGAGATCGATTGCTTGAACACTGCTGAAATCTTCAACGCTATACACTATATTATTCAAAAAACACCCAATGCACCTTCTGAAAATGCCTGTGTTTTTTGGCAAGACATTTCTTTCCGGTCTTTGCGTGCCTTACTTCCTTATTGGCCCTCAACTCACCCGTTGAGGCTTCAGGTAGGCAGTAAGGTGTTTGAATACCCCACTGAAACAACCAGTAAGGGTACTTTTGTAAATGCTCCTATGGATGCCTATATTTTGCAATCACCTATACAGCTCACACTTGAAAACGATGGAGGAAATAGTTTGAGCTTAAATATTCATTTATTGTGGTCATATTGGACAGAAGAGCAAATGCCTGGGGTAAAGTTAATCCAGCATGCTGTAAATACTCTCCATAATAATGGTTGGCAGTTAAAACTATCTACCGTACCATTGATCAACTCACCAGCATAAAACCCAACTTTACTTTGTGCAACAGATGATTCATATTTATGAAAAACCTTACCAATCTATTCGTTTGAAGTATCAGTTTCCTGAAGAAGCCGATCAAGTAAAACAAATAGATTTTGCCAAAAAAATATTGGAAGCGGTGTTCAAGTTGACTTTTTTTCAACCACTCAAAATCGACTTGCAGTTGGCTTACTTTGATCCTGAGTTTGATTCAGAAGTAACAGAAGAAGCACCTCAGGCTCCTTTTTGGATGTTGACACATGACAACTTGGCAGAAAATGTAAAAGCAGAGGCGTATTGGGTCAATGAAACGATCACAAAAACAGACACCATTACTCACCCCAAGGCAATTGACTGGGTAACCAATGCCTGTAACGCTAATCCACCCCAAAATGGGGCATTTGCGGGGGTAAGTCAAATGATTTTTAGAACCAATCGTTGCATTTTGCCTGCTCAACATCAGCCCAAAAATGAGACTATCTCAGTACAAGAGCGTTCAAATACTTACCAATGCCCAATAGAGGTTAAAAATAACCAAGCATGGGTTACAGGTGCCATTTCCACTTTTTCGTTGTATGCTCCTGTAGAAGTGATGATATCTAAAGAGTATAGTGAAATCGAATTGGACGTATCATTTTACTGGAGTATTTATGATTTTAATGATTCAACTCAGGCAAACCTAGTCAATGCCCCCATTCAGGAATTAATAAAACAAGGTTGGTTGTTGGTATAAGCATTAAGGTTTACTCCCCACAAACCACGTTTTGAGCTTATATAATACAGGTCTACTCCCTAATTACGGTTTGCTCTCAGCTACACAAGTACTTTTGAGTATTGATTTAAACAATTGTTTGAGTCATTGAAATCTCATTTTTTAACTAAACCAATTTTCATTATGAAAGTTAACCGTAAAACAAAGTTGAGCAAATTAAACAGTGATTTGTTCAACGGTGAAAAACTAAACAGTGCAAATCAGCAAAGCATCAAGGGTGGACAAAGAATTCCACTTACTTGTCGCCTTATAGAAGTTACCGACAGCCATAATGGGATTGACCCAAGGCTTGAGTGTATTCGAAATGGTGATTCTTGCTAATATGTTGTAAGTAAACCCAGGTAGTCAGTATACTCATTGCAGCATACTGCTGCCTGGTTCTACTATTATATCAATGTCCCTTACACACGGGTAACTACTCTACATCAACTAATCGAGTAGGGTAAAGTAGGAAATCATTCTACCCTACTTTATCCCTCTCACACCACCGGACATACGGTTCGCGT
>NZ_CANLRP010000235.1 GCF_947493425.1 uncultured Microscilla sp.
GTAGTCTTTTGGGTATTCTTATGTATTGTCTAAAGGGAACGACTCTTTTATGCATTCTTGTGAACGCTTTTTATCTGCTGGTAAACTAGAGTTTGAGGCAGTGCTAAAGGGGGAACAGGTTCCCTAAAGGCAAGTGCCTAATCAGTCGGTAAAAAACAGGTATAGTCTTCGCCCTATGGGGAGCAAGTTGTTCAACAGGCAGACCTGGCTTGCTTTGCCTGGGGAGCAGGAGGTATAAAATAAGCTGAGTGTTGTAGCTGTACTTCTCTTATTGCTTGCTGGTATGGCAAGCTTGCCAATTTGTCCCTGAACCTTGCCAAATTAGCATGCTTAGCTTGACAATTTGGCATCATAATGAGTCACTTATATTAAGTCAACTAATGCAATCTATAGCAGATAGGAGTTTTCTTTTTTAAATGTTTTTCTTTAATGGGTAGCTACCCAAGCCAGGACTTACCTCTGTTTCGCCCATAGAGCTGCAACACGCGTCAAAGAAAAACGAGTGTAGAAGATAACCTGTTTTATAGATCGCAAGCCATACCCTGCTAAAAACGCTTATTTTAGATTCTTGCTTTTTGAATGTTAAATACGACAAGCAAACAAACAACGATCATCCATACGCGGGTAGTGGTAGCAGTGGTTCAACATCTGATACTCATAAACGTGGAGGTCGCAAGTTGTTGGCCTGGCATTTCCCAACACTCCATTCAAGCCTTAATCCTGATCGGAATA
Source organism: uncultured Microscilla sp. (assembly GCF_947493425.1). Taxonomy (GTDB): domain Bacteria; phylum Bacteroidota; class Bacteroidia; order Cytophagales; family Microscillaceae; genus Microscilla. The sequence continues at coordinate 733 of NZ_CANLRP010000235.1, forward strand.
TTTCCTTAAAAAAAAGAGAAAGAGAAAAATAGCCAGGTTGTCCGTTTTCTTTTTGTTCTTTTTCTTCTGTAGTAGTCTTTTGGGTATTCTTATGTATTGTCTAAAGGGAACAACTCTTTTAGATATTCTTGTGGACGCTTTTTATCTGGTGGTAAACTAGAGTTTGGGGCAGTGCTAAAGGGGGGGGGCAGGTTCCCTAAAGGCAAGTGCCTAATCAGTCGGTAAAAAACAGGTATAGTCTTCGCCCTATCGGGAGCAAGTTGTTCAGCAGGCAGACCTGGCTTGCTTTGCCTGGGGAGCAGGAGCGACAAAATAAGCTGAGTGTTGTAGCTGTATTTCTCTTATTGCTTGCTTACTGGTATGGCAAGCTTGCCAAATTGTCCTGAACCTCGCCAAATTGTCATCGAACCTTGCCAAATTAGCATGCTTAGCTTGACAAATTAGATAAATCACCTAATGTAATCTATAGTCAGATAGGAGTTTTTTTTAGTGTTTTTCTTTAATGGGTAGCTACCCAAGCCTGTACTTACCCCTATTTCGTTCATAGAGCCACAACACGCATCAAAGAAAAGGTTTTAGAGGGTATTTGGGTGGGATGTTGGTCTACATTACTTATTTTTGTGAAGAATAAATCAATGCTTGACTAGCAAATGAAAAAAACAACCAAAAACATGACCGATGAACAAATAGAACACCTCATTCATAAACTCAATGATAATGAGCATGCACACTTTTTATTAAAGCCATTATCCGAAAGAGTCTATTGGGCAGCAGTTTGGGAGCTACCAGCCACTGCGCTCACTAGCCTTACCAAGGACGAGCCTCAATGGTTTTACTTTATAAAAAACGAAAATAAGCAGTTTGTAGCCGCAGTGTTTGATATGAAATACGACCTTCATTGGTTTACCTTGCCTGCTCATCGAGGCAAAGGACATTTATCAAACGCCTTGCGAAATGTAATACTCAAACATTTGACATACTACCACAAACGCGATAAACAAAGGATTACAATTAGTAGAGGAGCATTATCAAAAGAGAGCTTTCAAGCTTCTTGTAACTTGGCGCAAAGTGTAGGTTTTGTAGAAGAGCAGGAAGGGCATTATTTTTTTCAAAAATCAACCGATGAAGCATCGACCTTGACTTATAATGGCTTAGATGATACACAACGCGAAGCATTGAAACTTGAACTCATCAAAGCCGCTAGTTTGGTAACACGGGTTGCCACTAAGCTAGAGCTTGAATATGGGCAATTGCCTTCGGTTGAGAAACTCCAAGAATTAAGTAGCCAAGTTTTTTATGGGATCGACCGTTTGGAGGATATATTGCATGAGGGGAGTTAACTTCTAAAACACCTCAAAACAAAAAGACGGCTAAGGGTTTATTCCTAGCCGCCTTTTTATTTACTCACTCCTACACTGGCGGCAAGCCCAAGTCTTTCAAAAACTCATTATGAGCATCGGTATGTTTTTTTATGTCCTTGTTTACTGCCTGTAGTTCCGCGTTTACTTCTTTGAGGTCTACCTTGGGCTCTGGCTCGGCGGTACTCACGTAGCGCGTAATGTTGAGGTTGTAGCCCTGTTCTTCTATTTCTGCCATCGTCACCCGTTGCGAATAGCGTTCTTCTTCTTTGCGGTGTTGGTAGGTGTCTATAATCTTGGTAATGTGGTCTTCGTTGAGGGTGTTTTGGCGTTTGACTTTATCGAAGTGCTCGCTGGCATTGATAAAGAGCACATCGTTTGCCCTGGTACATTTTTTTAGCACCAATATACACACGGGTATGCCCGTAGAATAAAACAGGTTAGAAGGTAAACCAATCACTGTATCTATATGGTTGTCTTTGAGCAATTTGGTGCGAATACGCTCTTCGGCTCCACCCCTAAACAATACTCCGTGCGGCAATATAATTGCCATAGTGCCACTGTCGGACAGGTAATGAAAACCATGCAACAAAAAAGCAAAATCGGCTGCCGACTTGGGCGCCAAGCCATAGCCCCTAAAACGAAAGTCTTCGGCTAGGTCGCTGCTAGAGTCCCAACGAAGGCTAAAGGGCGGATTGGCTACTATAGCATCAAACTTTGGCTTTTTAGCGGGGTTCATTTCATTGAGTACACCCCATTGATTGAGCAAAGTATCGCCGTGAAAGATGTCAAACTCGGAGTCTTTCATTCCGTGCAAGAGCATGTTCATTCGTGCCAGGTTGTAGGTGGTCACGTTTTTTTCTTGCCCATATATTTTGCCCGTGCTACCCCCTGCCTGCACCATTCTTTTTCTCACATTTAAGAGCAACGAGCCCGACCCGCAAGCAAAGTCAAGCACATGCTCAAGTTTCTTCTTTTTGCCCGCTGCGGGGTTTTGGCAATCTAGGGTCACTATTTCAGACAAAATACCAGAGATTTGTTGGGGCGTGTAAAACTCGCCCGCTTTTTTGCCCGAACCTGCCGCAAACTGACCAATCAAATACTCGTAGGCGTCGCCCAAGGCATCGCTATCGGTAGAGAACTCGGCAATGCCTGCGCTTATTTTGCTCACAATGGTACACAAACGTTTGTTGCGCTCAGTGGTGTTTTTGCCTAGCTTCTCTGAGTCGAGGTGAATCTCTGAAAACAAGCCTTGAAAGGCGCTCTCAAATGATTCGTTTTCTATATATTTAAATCCCTCTTTCAAGGTTTTGAGCAAGTCTTCGTGTTGGCTACGGGCAAGCTCCGAGATGCTCTTCCAAAGGTAAATAGGCTCTATCACATAGTGCACTTTTTTACGCATTTGCGCCTCAAACTCAGGCACATCGTCAGCGTTGGCTGCGTACCACACGCTCAACGGGGTGCGGGTGTCTTCTTCTCCGTCTAGTGTTGGGTAGTCGCTCCCTAGCTCGCGCTTGGCGGCTTCTTCATAGTTGCTCGATAGGTACTTCAAGAAAAGAAACGAGAGCATATAATCTCTAAAGCTATCGGCGTTCATGGCGCCGCGCAACTCGTCGGCTATTTTCCAAAGGGTACTACCTAATTTATTGTGTTGTTCTTGTTGTGTCATAATTTTTTCCTTTAGTTGATAGTCAATAGACCATAGTCGGGAGTGCAATGCTGTTTGCATTAAGCCCTCATTAACTGCAAGTAGTTTGCGTGCCTTTGTCCATAGTCCACAGTCGATGGTCGATAGTGGCTGACGCATTCTAGTCTATAGTTGGGAGTTGATAGCTTTTATCATATTTGCAAATACGATACTTGCTACCACTGACTTGACTACTCACTGCTCTCCTCTGCCAATATATTGGGCACCTCAAACCCGTACTTGGCTAAAAATGCGTTAAGCAATCGCTTAAATAAGTTTTTGTTGTCTTCTCCCATTTCTTCTGGAGCATATATAGAGTAACCTCCATGACTTAGGAGATTGATAACACGGTTAAACAAGGCTTCCTCATCTATCGACATTTCTTTCAAACATCTGCTAAATTTCGGATAACCCAAAAAGGCGGCGGTTTTTTCTAACAAAGTTCTGAGCGTATTGAAATGGTAAGTTTTGATGTCACCTGTATCGGCTGCTTGCTTGAGCTCGGCAAGCATTGCCACATGGTGAAAAAATGGGCTTTTGCTGGTTTCTCGCAACAAATACCCCTCGTCGCCTCTTTTGTGCAAAAAGAAGTTTACTTTTTTGCCCACTGCCCCCAAGTCTTTGTCCATAATGTTAAAAAACAAGGAATGGTGAGTAGACACTACTACTTTTACAGGGCTTGGATTGCTTTGTTCTTTGCCCCGTTCTTTGGCTTTGCCGAGCAATTGGGCTAGGTCGGTGCCTACGGCTATGGCGTTGTTGTCGTCGAGCGACGAAATAGGATCATCTATATAAATATATTTTACCCAGCCATAAGGTCCAGTGCATTCATCATCTTCGATGGCAAGTTTGGCAATTGCCAAAAATATACACCAAATAAACATATTTTCTTCACCACGTGATATCTTAATAAAATCTACTGTTTGACTTTGTTCTCCCTCGCTGTCATTCGCTTCCTCATTATTATTGGTTTCTCCTCCCTCTTCCTGTGTGTTGTTATCTACTGTTTCGTTCCTGCTAAATATCACCCGCCAATCTTCATAATTTATCCTAAAATCAAAGTCTACATACCTATGTAAATATTCTTTAATCTTATCTTCCAATGCCAACTCTCTAAAACCATCAAAAAATTTAGAGTTGTTGTTCATTTCCAAATAACGCTCAGTGTCGCCGTCAAGATCGTTATTCCATACAAATAAGTCTTCGGTATAGGCATTAAAATACAAGGTGTTGGTTTCAGGGTCTTGAGGACTATATTTACTCAAATTTTTAAACTCCATCGACAGCCTTGTTTTACCCGTGCCATTGTAGGCAAACAAGAGCATAAAATCTTTTCCTTTGGCATTTTGGTGACCAGAGGGAGGTGGAAAACGGTCTTTCAGGTGTTGCGCTACTTCGGTGAGGTTGGCTTTTACCTCGTTGTTGTTAGATGATTGATTACTCATAATACTTAGCGGTTTATTTCAGGAAAAAGCTGTTGCATCAAACCTTTTTTGTGCTTGCCCAAAGCCCCTATTTTTTGCGCTTCGGCTGCTATCAAGGTGTCTAAAGAAGATAGGCAATTGGCTATTTTTTGTTGTTCGGCTAATGTTGGGGGTAAAGATAAAGGCATACTTGAATACTCTTTTCCGTTTATACCTGGTTGTCCACTCCTCATAGAGGTAAAACCTACCCATTTCCAATACTGTCCCGTAGCTAAGTATTGAAATAATAATTCTGAATTGAGTTTAGTTTTATCTGGTCTTACTCTTATCAGAAATCCTGCAAAAACTAGCTTACCGTCTTTGGGTCTATATTTATATGATTTGCCTACACTTGCCCCCGTTCTCGCCAAAACTATGTCACCATCCTGCAAATAGTTCTCTTCCGTTACTTCCTTATCCACTGATACTTTTTTATCTGATAAATAATGACCATCTTCAGAAATATCTGTTATTCTTAAATAAGTAGGAAGTGATGCAGAATAAGGTACTGCTGGAGCATTCATTCCATACTCAGGTTTTTGCTGTAAGCATTCATCTAAGGTTTTTCTCTCCCATTCCCCATCTCCCTTAAACTCAGGAAAACGCAAACGTGGCACTTTTTCACCTTCCTGCGGGAAAAGCTGTTGCATCAAACCTTTTTTGTGGTTTTGGAGGCGCTCAAGGCGTGCTTCATGCACCCCCATCAATTGATCTAATGAGTATAGGCAATCAGCTATTTTTTGTTGTTCTTTGGGTGATGGTAATTTTATTGTAGTATTCTTAATTGTTTTAAGGGATAGATTTTTTATGGTCGAACCCGTCAACTCAGCATAAAAGTATTTCCTAACAACTTCAGTTTTTAAACAATAAAGAATGAACTTTTTCTCAACCTTATCTTCATTTACATTTATATAACAAGCACTTTTTCCCAGTACTACTTTTTCACCACTATATTCTGATAGGTTACCAATAGTTCCATTTATTGATAGTAAGATCGTGTTGCCACCTAATTCTCTTTTATGTTTTTCAAATTCTTCTTTAGAAACTTTTTTTGTTGATTCATTTATTACAATTATTCCATTTACAAGATTGTTTCCATTCACAAAATAATATTCACCTGAATCATCATATTTTGGTGTTGAATGAATACCATCACTAATTTTGAAACATAGCTTCTCCAGCCTCTTCTCCTCCCATTCTCCATCCTCTTTAAACTCAGGAAAACGCAAGGCGGGCACCAGTGGTTTGTTTGTTTTTTTAGTCTTCATACGCCGATAATCCTGAAATTTCTTGCCCTTGGGCTAATTTTTTAAAATAAGGAACTAACTCCTCCATCAAAGCAATCTCTTGCTTTCGGCGTGCCTTCCAGCCTAGTTCTAGGGGCGCCAACAAATCGGTCAAGCGTTCGCCATCAAATATCATTCGGTTCATTACCTCGTCTACAAAAGCTCGCAAGCTTGCCACCTCTAGCCCAAACGCTGCCGCTATGCCCGCCAGCTCTTCGGCTTGTTGGCTTGCCTTAAACGCCGCATACCCCTCGGTAAGCTCTTGTCGGCTATAGCCACGCCCCCAATCCAGGCTATCTATGTATGCCTCTAGCACTTCTTGCTCGTCCATAAAGTTAGATTGCGACCTCAACAATTGCTTGATCTCCTCGCGGCTCATTTTCTCCTTATTGGGCTTGTTTTGGGTGCTATCGGCAATCAAGCCCATAATGTAGTCGTAGTCTATCATCGCCGAGGCAAACAACACTAGTTCAAAATCAAACTCTTGCCAACCATCGGCTTCGGTTTGGTCGGGTTTTTCGCGGCGGGTTTTATCCAGTTGTTTGGCAGTTTCTAGGTAGGCGCTCTTATATTCGCGCAGCCTATCGGTAGGCAATATTTGCTCTATTTGCGTTTTTTGCGTCTCACTCAAGTCGGTATATTGCTCAAGTTGGGTTTTGAGCCTTTGCACCTCCTTAAAGTTTTTCACAAAGGCAATGCGCGCCCCATCGCCTTTCAGGTTATAAGCCTCGTGGGGTTCGTTTTCGAGCCCTTGCCCCACCATAAAATCGCCCAGTTTTTTCACTACCTCTTGGTAGTGGTCTATCACAGTAGGGGCAGCGTCTACCATCCACACCTCTTTGGCGCGTTGCTTGTGCTCGCCCGAAAACAAAGCAATGGCTTGGTTTACAGCGTCTTGTTGCCCCCTAAAGTCCATAATGTTGCCATAGGGTTTGGTATCGTTTAGCACGCGGTTGGTGCGCGAAAAGGCTTGCACCAGCCCGTGGTACTTCAGGTTTTTGTTTACATAAAGCGTATTAAGGTATTTAGAGTCAAAGCCCGTCAAGAGCATATCTACCACTATAGTAAGGTCAATCTTTTGGTCTTGGGCATAGTCTCTATTGTTATACTGTTGGTCTTTGATCCGTTGTTGAACATCTTGGTAGTACAAGTCAAACTCGTTGATATGGTGGTTAGTGCCAAAGCGAGTGTTATAGTCGGCAATGATGCCCTCCAGCGCCTCCTTTTTCTTTTCGGGCTCTTGTTGGTTGTCTACCTTTTCTTGCTCTAGGTCGTCCTGAATCTGCTCAATGTCTTTTTTGTTTTTGTCGCTGGCAAGTTGGGCAGGCGGCGAAAACACACAGGCAATATTGAGCGGCTTATAGGCAGGGTCAGCGTCTTGTTTTTGTATTTGCATTGCCTTGAGCAGCTTATAATAATCAATGGCATCTTTGATAGACGCCGTGGCAAAAATGGCATTAAAGCGCCTATAGCCTGTAGCGCGGTCGTGCTTTTCTAGTATGGCGTCGGCTATCACTTGGCGACTAAACATATCGCCAGGTTGGGCGTCTTTGCCCTCTTGGGTGTAATAGTCTACATGAAAGCGCAACACGTTTTTGTTGTCTATGGCGTGGGTAATGGTATAGTTGTGCAGCTCTTTCTCAAAAATATCTTGGGTGGTTTTATAAGAAGCCTGTTCACCCTCTATGGTGCGGTAGGTGGCGTTTTCTTCAAAAATGGGGGTACCCGTAAAACCAAACAATTGCGCCTTCGGAAAAAACTCTTTGATTGCCTTGTGGTTGTCGCCAAACTGCGAACGGTGACACTCGTCAAAAATAAACACCAAACGTTTTTGGCTCAAGGGTTTGAGCTGCTCGCGGTAGTCTTTTTTGCTGGCACCCGTTAGGGCAAGCCCTAGTTTTTGTATGGTGGTTACTATCACCTTGTCGGTGTAGTCATCAGACAACAACCGCCTCACCAACGCGCCCGTGTTGGTGTTTGCCTCTACACTCCCCTCCTGAAATTTGTTAAACTCCATACGGGTTTGACGGTCGAGGTCTTTGCGGTCAACCACAAACAAACATTTCTCAATATCGGGGTTTTCTTTCAGCAGCGTTGACGCCTTAAACGAAGTTAGTGTTTTGCCACTACCCGTAGTGTGCCATACATAGCCATTGCCTCGGTTTTGCTCAATGCAGTCAACTATAGCTTTCACCGCATACACTTGGTAGGGGCGCATCACCAATATTTTTTGCTCTACCTCTACCAGCACCATATACTTGCTCAACATCTCGCCCAGAGTACACTTGTTCAAAAAACGTTCGGTAAAGGGCGTGAGGTGGGTTATCTTGTTGTTTTGCTCGTTGGCAAATTGGTACACGGGTAAAAACTGCTCATCGGCATTAAAATTAAAATGCTCGTTTTTGTTGTTGGCAAAATAATAAGTATTGGTTTGGTTACTCACTATAAACAACTGCATAAAACACAGCAATGAGTTGGTGTAACCATTGCCAGGATCGTTTTTGTAGTCTACAATTTGCTTCATTGCCTTGCGTGGCGACACATCGAGCCGCTTAAGCTCTATTTGCACCAAAGGCAACCCATTTACCAACAAAATCACGTCATAGCGGTGGCGGCTCTCGGTGGTTTTCATCTGTAATTGGTTTATCACCTCAAACTTATTTTTGCACCATTTTTTGGTGTTCACCAAGTTATAATACAAAGGGGTGCCGTCGTCGCGCTCAAAATATTGTTGCTGGCGCAAAAACTTAGACGCCCTAAACACGTCGGCATTGACAAGGTCGCTTCTTAGGCGGGCAAACTCATCGTCGCTGAGGGTTACATAATGGGTGGCGTTAAACTTTTCTCTAAAGTTTTGGTCTAGCGCCTCTCTAGTTCTAATGTCACTGCGATAAGTATATTTTTGCTCTACGAGCAAGTCTATAAACTTTTTTTCTATGTCCGATTCGTAGGTGTTTTCCATTGTAAATATATCTGGCTTTTGTATGATCAATAGCTTGATCAGTGACGTACAAGCTGCGCAAGGTAATATTCCGCAATAAAATAATCCAAAGAGCGTAAATGTACACATAAAGCCCACCAATTTCAAACAGGTGGAGAGGGATCGTTAAATTAAATATAGTTTCATAAAAACCACCCACTCTTTCTCCTCGTTTCCCTACGATTCCCCACCATGATTGTTTATACTTGCACTACACAATTACAAATAAAAAGCCCCGCCAAAGTGCCTTTTAGTTTGGAGACTACAGCACTCAACACGGGGACCTATAAAGTTGAATCAATATGCAAAACTCAACAATTTCCACAAGAAACCCAAACCAGATGTTGGGTTTGTGGGTAGAGGATGTCACTTATCCGGCATTGGGTGTAGGGCAGGTACAAAGCTATGACCCTCATCGCCAATCGTGCATCGTAGAGCACTGGCAAAAACCTGTGCTCAATCACCTGAGTTTTAACGGGATACTCTACCCTTACCACCGCTTGCGCCACGCGCAGTACCATTATGTGGGGCGCCACGGCAACACGCTTTATTATGTGCATCACGGCACCGTGTGGCGCATGGACTTTGAACCCACCCCTGGTATTTGGTCGGTAGCAGATTTTGCCGGGGCGGGTACTTCTTTTTATGAGCGAAGGGCGTATATGGAAGCCATGCACCTGGAGGGTTGGGGCGATGAGCTTACCCACGACGAAGCCGAAATGCTCCTGGGTTACTGGCAATACAGTGGCGAGCTCGAAGGCTTGATTCCTTACCTGATTCCTTGTGAACACCACGAGCGCAGCAGTCTGGGTCAGTACTTGAATGAGCTCCGGCAAGTGTATGCCCTGACAGTGGTATAAGGTCATTTAGTTCTCCCTGACAAGCAGCCTTGTCGGGGAGTTTTTTTTAAACAACCACAACAACTCCAACAACACCTTACTTATCTATACTCCCATGAAAACAAGTGAACAAACTACCCTGACAAAAAAAACAACTACGATTAAAGAACTGAACCCTGCCCATCTCCCTGCTTTTGAAGGTTTCTTTTACCCCGCCAGCATCTGGCTGGACAAGCACCTCAACCCGGTGGCAAAAAACCTGCTCGTGGAAATTTCTTTGCTGCAACAAAAGCCCTTGGGCTGCATTGCCTCTAACGAGCATTTTGCGGC